>NZ_QUIK01000006.1:4168-4456 GCF_003480105.1 Clostridium sp. AM42-4 | reverse complement strand
CGATGTATCACGAACTATTGTGTAAAGAATGATATTCATACGGTTGTAATTGGAGATATAAAGGGGATTCGTAAAGAGAGAAACCTGGGGAGGAAAACCAACCAGAAGCTTCACAGTCTGCCATATGCCCGTATCTATATGCAGTTAGAATATAAGCTTAAAATGAAAGGGATTTGCCTGATAAGACAGGAAGAAAGCTATTCCAGTCAATGTCCGCCGCAGTCAGAAAAAGTATCGCACATTTATGCAGAGAAAAGAAATCGAAAAAAAGCGTGGCATCTGCATTGT
>NZ_QUIK01000006.1:0-4158 GCF_003480105.1 Clostridium sp. AM42-4 | reverse complement strand
ATGCAGAGAAAAGGAATCGAAAAAAGCGTGGTATCTACATTGTAGATACCGTGATCTACAATGCAGATGCAGTAGGAGCTTATAATATTTTGAGAAAGTATCATGCCGTATCCGGTAAAGAAATTGATATGCCCGTAACCGGGCTGAGCAGTACAAAAACAATAAAAGTAGCTGTGTAACCCATCTGGGTAGCAGTACGGGTGTCATGGACGCACCTCTGAAGCTACGGAACTATGCTTCGTAATCAGATGCTCGGTAATTCAATTGCCGATGTAGTTCACTACGCATCTGGCACTATTTGTTCGAATATATGTTCCACTTTCGTTGATTTCAATTCTTTCTCATAGTATAATAAATCTATACTAGGACTGTATCATCACCCGATTTGAGGAGGATTTCATGCAAATATCCGAAGAAATATTCCAGAATATTTTAGAGCAGCCGGATCCAGTAGATTTATCACGGCTTACTCCCTATTGCTCCGACTTTACACTGGATGCATTTTCTCAATACCGTAAACATTTCAAAAATACGAGAACAGCGAATGAATATGCCTATATGTTTGCTGATTTTTTCAACTTACTGAAAAAGGACATTCAGCAGATATCTGCAGAGGATGTGCATTATTACTTTTCTTCTGTGCGCGATAAATATTCCACTCATTCCTTATGCACACGGATCCGTGCATTGCGAGCATTTGCACGGTATTTAGATGCAGAAGCCTGCAACGACACGGATGATGTCGATATGGTAGTCCCAGATCTTCAACGTGAGGAGCCTGCAGAAATTTCAGATACTGGAAGATTTTCCGGACTCTTTCCAGAGTTTTCTTTCGAATGTGAACAGCCACTTGTTGTTGGGATAACCATGCGGGATATCGACCGCGTATTATCTACACTTATGGATGAACAGAATGTAACCTTGTTTGCAATTATTTCACTGGTTCTTCGCACGGGCTTAACAACGGAAGAAATTTGTGGCTTAAAAATCCAGCAGCTGGTTACCAATGGCCAGACTGATCAGTGTGGGATTATGATTTTGGGAATCAGGAACCGTTTTATCAAGGTTCCATCTGACCTCTTCTCACTGCTACTACTGCTTTCCGAGCAAACATACAATGAAACAGGTAATCTTTTTCTAACCAGACTCAAGCAATGCCCATTTACTCAGCGCAACTTGTTATTGGAAATCAAAAAGGCCTGCCTGCGGGCCGGAGTTCGTCCTTTCACGCTGCAGCAGCTCCGTAATTTTTCCATTCTTTTAATGCTGCGCAGCCACGCCCCTGAAGAGGTGGTATCAGACTATGTTTCAACAGACTCCAGATGGATGACCAGATACAAAGAGGCTGCGCCGAGCCTAAACGCTGCCCCTTGTGATTATGTAGCCTTATCCTTGCGATATAATAGCTAGGAGGAAATGAAGTGTGAACCGACTGCCCTTTTTCAAAAGAAAACAAAAATCAAATTCATTTGAGCAGCTCTTAACTGCAACTGCTGTAAAGTCGACTGCCATTAATATAGATTTTATCCGGTCTCACATTGAGCGCGGCCTGCGGCAGTGGCTTTTCGCCCAATTAAAACAGGATATTGATCTGCTGCCGGATGCTGCCTTGACAGAAAAGTTTTTCTACGAATCACAGGATTATATCATTAGGGGATTATATGGTTTCCCCGCTATTCGTTCAATCCAGGAAATTGAATTGACAGATGCTTCATTTAAAGATTATGATAACTCCTGTTTGCACTCCATTACTAGCATCCAATTTGTATTTCAATATACTGTAAAAGCATCCCGTACTTATACCCTACGCTGCACGGCTGTAAATAGCACAAGGTTTGGTTGGCAGATCAACCAGGTCACCCAGATTTAGGATAATAAGCGAGAATCCTCGGTTATTCAATTGCCGAGATGAAAGCGTCTGAAACGCAAGCAAAATCGAAAATACGTTCGATTTTGCTTGCGTTTCTTTCCATGTAACACTATCTATACTATCGACTCCTAAGTTGCCAACATGTACAACTAATTTATTGTAATATGGATTTACAGTTATTGGAATCAAATTAGGAACTCTTGTTGTAGATGTATTATCTTCTGTATAAGTAATCTCTGGCAAGAAGCGTGAATCTACTGGTTTCTCATTTGCGGCAAAAGCTGTGATGTTGGAAGATACTATCATTACAGCGACCAAAAAGAAACTTACAAAATGTCTAATGAATTTCTTCATACTTTTCCTCCTTTTCATATTAACTCAAAGCTACGGTATTATATTCCGCAGATAGTGAAGCATTCTTCTGTTTCAAAACATACTTGAACCCAGTTGTCAATTTCAGCAATAATTTTAAAACTACATGGAAAATCTTTTTTCGTTACTTGCTTCACATTATTCCACTCGCTTGGAATTACTGTTGTGACTCCAAAATAAGAGAAATGATTTAAACAAATATTAAAAATTTTTTCCAGTTCCATCTGCTGAAATAAATCTTCTGGAATATAGAGAGAATCCTCCAACCAATGTGTCCCAGAAAAAGTCCCTTTCATAAACTCGAATACATCATGCTCTGTAAGTTTATTCTTTGTAAGTAAATTCAATGGGATCCCCTTCTTTCTGAACTATCCTTTTGTATAAATTACACAACAAATAACTATAAAAAGCAATTTATTTCTACTTATTTTTAGAGTATTTTTAGAGTATTTAGTGGTAAGATTTTTATTATTCGCTTACTTTACGGAATAGTGCGGCTGCTGCCTATCAAATTCTTGTGTGTTACTCTACCGCACATGAGCATTCCCAGCCGGATTGTAACTGGGGATGGGACTCCCATCGGGAATGTTATTTCTTCGGCTACCACCTCTACATGTATGTGGCCTCCGATTCCCATAGTGACCTTCCCGTATTCCCTCTTTTAGAGCGTGCTTCCCGGCATGATATGCTTTCTTTTCTGCATTCTTTTTTCTCCATGAAAGCATACCTTCCGGAGTTCCGTATTGAAAAACTCCTTCTGGATTCCGCCCATGACGCTTATGCTGTCTATGAGTACTGCAGACAGAAAAATATCACTCCCTTTATCGACCTTAATCCCGGACATACCGGACATTTCACTTATAAGGACGATTTCACCATTGATGAGGACGGCGTCCCGATCTGTAAGATGGGCTTACATATGCATAAAGACGGATATGAGGCTTCTAAGCACCGGGCGAAATACCGTTGTCCAAAATCAAATCGGACACGTGGCTGCTTCTGTGAGCATCCCTGTTCACCTGCAAAATACGGAAGAACCGTACACATTTTTACGGCAGATAATCCAAGATTATTTAACATACCGCCAAGAGACAGTAAAGCATGGAAAAAGGAATATGATGGAAGTACTTCCGTAGAACGCTCCAACAAGCGTGAGAAAGAGGACTATAAATTAGAAGACGGCAGACACCGCTCTACAAGGATGTGGTACTGCCGCCTCTATGGCATCATGATTCTACAACATCTTGATGCCTGGGAAATGCCATCTATCGAGGCATTTCAAGAATCATTATTAGGATTGACCGCCTAATAATGATATATTAAGCGATTCCATAAGATTTTTCAAGGCATAGTACCAGCTATGTCCAATGTTTATGTTCATTTTTCTCAAATTTCTTTTTCTACACGATATTCAGTTGTCAATTTTCAGTTAGAACCTCATTCGTTGAGTTTCCGAAAAGTTATATTTCATCGCTTATTTAACACTGCCCTATCAATTATTTCACCAATTTATGAATTACTTTTATCAGTAATTCCACATCAACTGGCTTAGCAACATGTTCATCCATCCCTGCTTCTTTTGCTTTTATTCTGTCCTCCGTGAACGCATTTGCTGTCATTGCAATGATCGGTACCTCCTTTGCATCCTCTCTGTCCAGAGACCTAATCATCTTTGTAGCTTCATAACCATTCATTACCGGCATCATAATGTCCATAAGAATGACATCAAATTCACCAGGTTCACTATTTCTGAACAGTTCAACAGCTTCCTGACCATCCCAGGCTTTTGTCACGTCAGCACCTTCATTCTGAAGCACAAATTCGGCGATTTCCATATTCAGCTCATTATCTTCCGCCAGAAGAATATGAAATCCCTTTATAGATTTTTCGGATACATCCTTCTGTTCTTCACGTTT
>NZ_QUIK01000059.1:0-760 GCF_003480105.1 Clostridium sp. AM42-4 | reverse complement strand
GGCTGACAAGATCATGCGGCTGTCTGGGAAAGCACAGGCAGCCGCAGACATTGAAAAAAGAAAAAACTGGATTTGGGTCAGAAATCCAGACGAAACAATCAGGAGGAAGAGCCGTGTCACATTCACAAAATTCTATGGGCTACATGGTGGTGCTTTGCATCATCCTGTACATAGTGGGCGTATCCATTTATCTCTTCGTAAAATTTGTAAGAAAAAAACTAGATGAGGCGAGAGACCGCAGATTCCAGAGGGAACATCAGGGAAGTCCGATGACAGAAATAAAAACGGAAGATCCGTCGGAAAAGCAGATTCATTCATAAGAAAGAAAAACTGACAGAAAAAGAAGACAGAAGGGAGCAAGCTATTATGACAGACATGATTGTAATCTTAGTTATTGCAGTATTTGTACTTCTTGGTGTAAAATCCACCATCAAGCATTTTAAAGGCGAGGGAGCCTGCTGTGGAGGCGGCGGTGGAAGCCTTCCGCCGGAGAAGAAAAAACTCGAGAATCCGGTCATCGGAAAGAAGACCGTTAAGATTTCCGGCATGTACTGCGAACACTGCGTCAACGCAGTCACCGAAGCCATCAACAAGATTGACGGTGCATCCGCAGAAGTCAGCCTGCACGGCAAAAAAGCCGTGGTAAGCTATGACCGCGAGCTGGATGAAGCACTGCTCAAAAAAACGATTGAGGATGCCGGGTATAAGGTGGAAGCGATCAAATAACAATTTGATTAACTTTAATAGGGCCGTGTGAGTT
>NZ_QUIK01000058.1:401-808 GCF_003480105.1 Clostridium sp. AM42-4 | reverse complement strand
CATCTCTCAGGCTCCCAATTTCGGCTGATATGGCGTTCTGAAGCAGTTCGTTGCCGTTCTCTAACTGCTCTACGTTCTTCTTCAGCTCGCTGATGAGCTGCCTGCTCAGTTCGGCGTCTCTCTGCCTGTTCTGCTCTGCCCTTGCTTGTCCTTGATTTGACTGCTTCATCAATTCCTCGCAGCTCTCGCTCGACAAAGCTAAGGCTTCCTTCAGCAGGCTGTTCTCCAGCTCTGTCCGGCTCTGTCGGTTCAGTTCTTGGAGCTGTTCTCTCGGACTTGCCTGCTCTGACTTCTGCTGTTCGTGCATTTCTCTCAAACTCATGCTCCAGTTCCTCCTTTCCAAAACCCATGTTATAGTATTTTTCCAGCTTATTATTACGAATTTTGCAAGCCTTTTCTCCTGCCTG
>NZ_QUIK01000058.1:0-391 GCF_003480105.1 Clostridium sp. AM42-4 | reverse complement strand
GAGCTGCCTGCTCAGTTCGGCGTCTCTCTGCCTGTTCTGCTCTGCCCTTGCTTGTCCTTGATTTGACTGCTTCATCAATTCCTCGCAGCTCTCGCTCGACAAAGCTAAGGCTTCCTTCAGCAGGCTGTTCTCCAGCTCTGTCCGGCTCTGTCGGTTCAGTTCTTGGAGCTGTTCTCTCGGACTTGCCTGCTCTGACTTCTGCTGTTCGTGCATTTCTCTCAAACTCATGCTCCAGTTCCTCCTTTCCAAAACCCATGTTATAGTATTTTTCCAGCTTATTATTACGAATTTTGCAAGCCTTTTCTCCTGCCTGTTCCCTGGCTAAGTCAGTATATGTGATGTACTTGTGGCTGTCCTGCCAGTCCACTCCGTACCCTCTTTCATTCATCAG
>NZ_QUIK01000057.1:0-1016 GCF_003480105.1 Clostridium sp. AM42-4 | reverse complement strand
TCATCTCGGCAATTGAATAACCGAGGATTCCCGCTTGTTATCCTAAAGTCTTCATTTTTAATATACCTTTCTAAGCATAGTACGTTTTTTGTATAGTAGATGCTCCAACTCTGATGACGTGAAATTTGCACTTATCTTCGGTTTTCCTGATGATGAACGATAGATCCTGAATCAGATCCTGATAAGTATGATTAGATATTCCTTGCATATAGTAGGCACCACCATTGCAACTATAACAAATAATGTTATAATAAAATAAGGAATATGAGTATTATATGTGGGAGGACAGGTATGGACAAAATTTTTGAAGTAAAAAGTACAACCGGACAAATTATGAATGTCTATGAAGACATCGAAACATATACAGATTTTTTTAATTATGTGGCGTGGTTATCGTTACAGTACGGCTATAGTGGCAGGTACGCACTGCGCTTTTCTGACTATGCGGGGATATAACGGAATATGAAATATATAATGTTTTACCCGGAATGTGTTATAATTACTGCAGTCGTATTGTATATTAAACATTTACTCTATCCTTATGATTTTCGTGAAAAATTTCCTTATGACGATCCGCCGCCGAAGTTTTTTGGCTCTTTCTCATTGGGGGAATTAGTACAATATATAATCCAAGTATTAACGTTACCTATTATAGGATTTGCTATGATTCCTTTGCAATTTTTAGGGAAGGTAGCGGATGTAATACTTATAATTTTATTAGTTATGTGGTGGTTTATACCAACAGGACTCGCTAGAAAAATAGATGACTGGTAATAGAAAAGCGTCCCTGTATAAAAGCAGAGGACGCTTTTCTATTGCAGTAAGATATGTTTTAGAAAGAGCGAAAGGCATTTGTAAAGATAGAATAAATTCTTTTCATCAGATGAGAAGGGTGCATTAAAAAGATCTGCTGAACTCATGTTATTTCTTAAATAATGTTCCTGGTACACAACGAGCGGAATAATTATACGGTATGCGAGCTGACGTAATATAATAACAATTTATTTTACTTTAAT
>NZ_QUIK01000056.1:231-1110 GCF_003480105.1 Clostridium sp. AM42-4 | reverse complement strand
GAGTGGGTACTACAGCCAGCTGCAGTTGGTTGAGGAATTTTTACTTCATGAGAGGGAGCTGTCTCTTGAAACGGATGTGAACAAAAGTTTCTTTGAAGCATGGGAAAAAGAATCGGAAAGTACACTTATATTCCTTCAGGAAAATGGTCAGGCAATATCAGCAGGTGGAACAAAAATGCGGATTGATATGCCAAGTAAACTTCTGCTGGACTTAAAGAACGGATACAATATTGGAAAACTGGTGCGCCTTGATTATGATCAGAAGAAAAAAGATGGTTATCTGGTTGCGATTCCATGTCAGGAATATACGATCAATGGAGAAACTTATACGGCAATTGGAACTGTGTATGATCATTCGAAACTGGATTCCATGTTAAAATTGAAAGGTTATCATGGGAAAGCATATTTGTTCATGCTGGATCATGACGGAAATATTACGTATACGAACCAGAGTGGTGATAAATACCTGCGTAATTATTCTTTGTTAAAACATTTAAAAGGGGAACAGGCTATTACAGAAGAAGAGGCTGATTTGTTCAAAAAGAAGTTTGATAACAGAGAATCTGGAGTTGCACTTTTGGGAAAACAGAACCCCTATTATCTGGGGTATTGCCCGATAGAAAGCAACAACACCATTTTGGTATGCATTGTGGCAAGGGGAGTTGTTGACAATGTGCTGACGGATTACCAGAAAACGGTGTTGTTTACAACAATACTCATGGCAGGTTTTATACTTTTACTTTTTGCCGGATTATTCTACAGTATTTCCAGACTCAGTCTTGCAGATCAAAAAGCAGAATATGAAAAAAGAAATAATGAACTTCATTTACAAACAATGAAGGAAATGGAAGTAGTCAATCAAAAACTGAAAAAGGCAAA
>NZ_QUIK01000056.1:0-221 GCF_003480105.1 Clostridium sp. AM42-4 | reverse complement strand
CTTCATTTACAAACAATGAAGGAAATGGAAGTAGTCAATCAAAAACTGAAAAAGGCAAAGAACGTTGCAACAGAGGCTTTACAGACAGCTGAAAATGCAAATAAGGCGAAAACGGATTTCCTGTCTAATATGTCACATGATATTCGTACACCCATGAATGCAATCATTGGTATTACGTCTTTGATCAGACATGATGCAGGTAATAAAGCAAAAGTTATAGA
>NZ_QUIK01000055.1:1010-1288 GCF_003480105.1 Clostridium sp. AM42-4 | reverse complement strand
GAACGGTTTACCAGGGAAGATGGATCCTTTATTGACATTGCAGCCTGCGCCAGAAAAGATGCACCGGGTATCGTTGCAATCTATTACTACACATCTCCTGAATTTGCCAGAAACTATACGCTGACGATACAGGGGCTTTTAAATGGTTATAGTATCCAGAAAGATGGAACGATTATCGTTGCAGACGACGGAATCGTTGTTGCCAGCAATAATGAGAGCCTGTTGGGACAGAATACAGCCGACAACGAAGTTGTTCAGGCAATGAAAAAGCATACAGA
>NZ_QUIK01000055.1:549-1000 GCF_003480105.1 Clostridium sp. AM42-4 | reverse complement strand
GATCCTTTATTGACATTGCAGCCTGCGCCAGAAAAGATGCACCGGGTATCGTTGCAATCTATTACTACACATCTCCTGAATTTGCCAGAAACTATACGCTGACGATACAGGGGCTTTTAAATGGTTATAGTATCCAGAAAGATGGAACGATTATCGTTGCAGACGACGGAATCGTTGTTGCCAGCAATAATGAGAGCCTGTTGGGACAGAATACAGCCGACAACGAAGTTGTTCAGGCAATGAAAAAGCATACAGACAGTCAGCATATCTATCATTTTAAGAAGGAAGGAATTGGAGGTTATGGAATCATGCTGAAACAGCGTGATTATTATATCTACGCATATCTTCCGGATACGGAAGTGTTTTGTAATCTTCCATTAAGTGTTATAGGTGTTATTTTTCTTTATTTTCTGATGTCCGGCATATTCTGGTTCTGGACATACAGAACCAA
>NZ_QUIK01000055.1:0-539 GCF_003480105.1 Clostridium sp. AM42-4 | reverse complement strand
CTTCCATTAAGTGTTATAGGTGTTATTTTTCTTTATTTTCTGATGTCCGGCATATTCTGGTTCTGGACATACAGAACCAATCTGGCGCACCGGAAACAAGAATTTGAAAAAGATGAAAAATATAAAGCAGAACTTCTGATAGCAGCAAAAAAGGCAGAAGCCGCCAATGAGGCAAAAACAGAATTCCTTCATCGTATGAGCCACGATATCAGGACTCCGATTAATGGAATCTACGGTTTGATCAATATGGCAGACCATTATGCAGATGATATGGAGAAGCAGAAGGAATACAGAACAAAGGTTAAAGCGGCATCCAATCTGTTGCTGGAACTGGTAAATGATGTTCTGGACATGAGTAAGCTGGAGTCGGGTGAAGTTGTTCTGGAAGAGAGTCCATTTAATCTGAGCAAAATCTCTGAGGAAGTGCTTGTTGTAATTGAACAGATTGCTGCAGAACAGAATATCCGGATTGTATGGGAGAAAAAAGAAATCATACACCGTGATCTTATTGGAAGTCCGGGGTATGTAAAACGTGTGAT
>NZ_QUIK01000054.1:0-1344 GCF_003480105.1 Clostridium sp. AM42-4 | reverse complement strand
CTTGACTTCCTGCCCCTTGACCGTTCCGGCAACCGCCGCTTTATCCCGGTCATGGTGTACCCGGAGCAGGCGGAAGTTCACATTTTGGAGGATGAAGCCGCTTCCAGAGCCTATATCGGGCAGATGTGGGCGGAAGCGATGGAGATTTATAAAAGCGGCAGGTTCAAGCTGGCTTTCAGCCCCGCCATGCAGCGGTATCTCAAAGAACACCAGCGGGATTTTATGCCGGAGGACACCAAAGCCGGGATGATACAGGCGTATCTTGATAAATACACCGGGAGCATGGTCTGCTCCAAGCAGCTCTATAAGGAAGCCTTGAACCATGCCTTTGACGAGCCGAAGCAATGGGAAATCCGGGAAATCAACGAGATTATGAACCAGTGCATTTCTGGCTGGCGGTACTTCCCGAACCCAAGAATGTTTTCCGAATATGGCAGACAAAAGGGCTGGGAGCGTGAAAACCCGGCAACGGACTCCGGCAACCCGTCTGAAAAAACGATGGACGGTTTTGTGGAGGTCACAGAACAGATGGAGCTTCCATTCTGAAAAGGACAGCCCGTTGCACCCCCTGTTGTTATCCCGTTGCCGAGCCGGTTGCCGGGAAAAACCCCTTATTTCCGGGCTTTTCTCCCTTATAACAACCAAAACAACAAAAAAATAAAAGAAAAGTATAAATAGTAACCATCGCCAGATTGAGATTGTTTGCAAGGTCTTTTGAAGTCCGTTGCCGGACTTCGTTGCCGACACCCTCTGTCTGGCTATTTTCATGTATGGAGGATAACTGCCTATGGCAAAAAACAAAACAGAGATTCATGTGACCACTGTATTTGACGGGGAGCTTGACGCCACTGATGTGTTCGTCAGCCTGATTTCCCAGAAATACGGAAAGACAAATGCAAAAGAATATCTTGCTAAAAAGAAAGATATAGGCTATAATGAAGATGAGGTTCAAAAGAGCCAGATACCGTCTGGATTGTGTGGGTAAATGGCTATGATGAACGAAATGGAATACAGAACAATCGGTTCGGCACTTGCCGGAGGTTATCGTGCGGCGGTCTATTGCAGGCTGTCAAAGGACGATGACCTGCAAGGCGAAAGTGCCAGTATCGCAAACCAGCGTGATATGCTGGAAAAATACTGCGAAAAGCAGGGATGGGAGGTTGTGGCAGTCTATCAGGACGATGGCTTCACAGGTCTTAACATGGAGCGTCCTGACCTACAGAGAATGTTGAGAGCCATTGAGCGCAGGCAGATCAACCTTGTCATCACGAAAGACCTCAGCCGACTGGGGCGTAATTATCTGCAAACCGGGCATTTGATTGAGGACTTTTTCCCAAGAAACGG
>NZ_QUIK01000053.1:0-1366 GCF_003480105.1 Clostridium sp. AM42-4 | reverse complement strand
TGATATTGTCAATATTAGTTGACACATTTTCCTCAAGGATATCACTGACTATGCCGCCATCTCCAAAGCCTCATAATACTGCCTGCGTTTTATCATAGGAGGAAGGCCGCCATTGGCTGAGCAGATCCTCCGGTTATTCCAGTAACTGAGGAAGTATCTCCAGATGAGCACCTTTAAATCCTCTACTGTCATCTGCTTTGTGTCATAGCGGTCATAGAGAAGCTCCGTCTTCATTCTAGCCCACATACTTTCACACCGTGCATTATCATGGCAGCGTCCTCCGGCACTGTTCATGCTTTGATGGATGTGGTTCTCCCGGATGGCCTGACGGTAGGTCTCGCTGGTATACTGCGTTCCACGGTCACTGTGGATGACTGCACCTTCCAGTGCGGGATAAGCAGTCAAAGCATTTTCCAGTGTATGGACACACAGATCTGCTTTCATATTTGTTTCCATTGCCAGTCCAAGGACGCTAAGATCAAAGCAGTCGAAAATCGCAGATACATACAGTTTTCCATTGGACGCCGGGATCTCCGTGATGTCTGTAATACATTTTTCCAATGGGGCATTTGCATGGAAATCCCGTTTCAGCAGATCCTCCGATTTCATGGATTCCCGATCTGCTTTTGTGATCCCATTCGGCTTTCTCTTTGGCCGATGGCTCAGACCCATCCGGTTCATAACCCGGTATACGGTCCGCTCACTGGGAATACGGACTCCCTCTGGCTGTTTCAGCAGCAGTGCCTGATACATACGGCTCCGTCCATAAGTATCGTTACATTCATCCTCGCTGATGATTTCTTTCATAGCATCCGTCAGCTCCTGATATCTCCATGGACGGTCTTTGTCCACAAGATATTTATAGAAGCCTTGTCGGCTGATACCAAGCATCCGGCAATAAAATGAAATTTTTCCGGTAATCCTGCCGTCTTCTGTTTTCAATGCCAGAAATATCATTCTCTGGTTTTTGCTGACTTCCGACGGCTGGCGGCGAAAAAAGCGCTGGCTTCCTCCAAAAATTCGTTTTCCTCCTTCAGACGTCGGATTTCTTTGTCCTGATCCTTAACCCGCTTACGCAGCATGGTAATTTCTTCTGAAAGACTCATTGCACTGGCAGGGGTATGGGAACCTTCCCCGATATCCAGTTTACCGTTTCTTACGGCTTTTAACCATGTGTGGATGGTTCCTTCAGGGATTCCTAATTCTTTCGCGGCTTTAGTGCCACCGATTTCTTTGGCAAGTTTTACTGCCTGTACTTTGTATTCCTGGTCATATTTACGTGCCACTTTGAATACCTCCTTGTTCTCTTGATTTTATTATGAAATCCTTGAGAACAAGCTGTCAACTTTTTTTATACCACATCACT
>NZ_QUIK01000052.1:0-1455 GCF_003480105.1 Clostridium sp. AM42-4 | reverse complement strand
CTGATATTCCCCCGCATAGGTTACGATTGCATTTGCGATTTTCCTGGCTAATTCCATGTTCAGTCTCTTGGCATAGGTCCATCTGCTCTTTATCTGCCCGGAACCATGTTCTCTTTGAAATCTGCGAATTCTGCCCAAAACATGGTACAGCCGGTCTTTGTCACTGGGGAAATCTATAAATTTTCGTCCCAGAATAGTTCCGTCTGAACGCATGATTGTGCAAACCGCATCCGTATTGATTCCCAGATCTATGCTACAAATGATTTGCTCATTTACAGCATGCTTCGTCAATATCACATCCTCCGTATAAGAAAATCTCAGAAAATATTTTTGATGCTTCTTCTCCAGAACTGGGGCCATAGCGCAAACTCCTGACCAATGTTTTCTCAGATATTCCATATCTGTATGCAGCAGAGAAACGCGAAACCATTTCCAGTCATAACCATCATATAATTTCAGATATGCAATATCTTCCCCTGACTCGCTCGGTTTGTACATGACATCTCTGTAAAATACCGGCATCGCATGATTTTCATATACGAGCTTCGGCTTCCCTGATAAATCGCCGTTTTCCCATAATTTCATTCGTGTTTTATAAGAAGATACACTTCCAAGTGCATGCTGAATCGCTGCGCGCCTCAAGTAAGATGGCATTTTAACAAAGCGCTGATCAAAATCAAATCTGGCCACATTTTTCTTTGTATTATGTACAAGATGTTCCGCTTCATTAAACCGCTTTTGGGCATTCTCAATTTCTGAAAGTTCTTCCCATACTTCATGATAAACTTTAGTCAGATAAGAAACTGCCTGACGATAAATCCTCAGTGTATGGTGAAGGGGAATATTCTGTTTTTTAATTTCTACACCATAACTGGATACCGTCTTCATAAGATTTTCCTACTTTCGCTTTTCTTTCTCCTTCTGCCCTTCTATGTACGACAAAACCTGTTCTTTACTGCGCTCACTCACTGTCACTACACAATAGGAAGGATTCCAAAGGTGTCCACCCCACAACTGCTGTTTTAATTCCGGATGTGAAAGAAATAACTGTCTGGCAATATTTCCTTTCATGATTTTAATCATGTCAGAAATAAAGAACTGTGGGCGACAATCCACAAGCAGATGAATGTGATCCGGCATTACCTCCATAGCCAAAATCTGAAAGTGATACTCTTCCGCCAATCCTTGTAATATTTCTTTGCATTCCACATCGATTCCATTTGCTAAAACTTTTTTACGGTATTTTGTACACTATACCAAATGATACTGTAAAGAATAAACATAACCTCTACCATACGAAAGACTATTTTCCTTAATATTAAATATATTATTATCCATATTTATAGTATACCATATGTATTGCCAAGATGCAAATGTATGTTCGATTTTTATTTATATTTTTTGTACGCCTAACTCATCACTAAAGTAACGAGAATGCGGCGTGCATTTTTTCAA
>NZ_QUIK01000051.1:1296-1574 GCF_003480105.1 Clostridium sp. AM42-4 | reverse complement strand
TTTGAGAGTTTGATCCTGGCTCAGGATGAACGCTGGCGGCGTGCTTAACACATGCAAGTCGAGCGAAGCACTTATGAAAGATTCTTCGGATGATTTCATTTGTGACTGAGCGGCGGACGGGTGAGTAACGCGTGGGTAACCTGCCTCATACAGGGGGATAACAGTTGGAAACGACTGCTAATACCGCATAAGCGCACAGTACCGCATGGTACAGTGTGAAAAACTCCGGTGGTATGAGATGGACCCGCGTCTGATTAGCTAGTTGGTGGGGTAACGGC
>NZ_QUIK01000050.1:796-1675 GCF_003480105.1 Clostridium sp. AM42-4 | reverse complement strand
GAGTGGGTACTACAGCCAGCTGCAGTTGGTTGAGGAATTTTTACTTCGTGAGAGGAAGCTGTCTCTTGAAACGGATACGAACAAAAGTTTCTTTGAAGCATGGGAAAAAGAATCGGAAAGTACCCTTATATTTCTTCGGGAAAATGGTCAGGCAATATCCGCAGGTGGAACAAAAATGCGGATTGATATGCCAAGTAAATTTCTGCTGGACTTAAAGAATGGATACAATATTGGAAAACTGGTGCGTCTTGATTATGATCAGAAGAAAAAAGACGGTTATCTGGTTGCGATCCCATGTCAGGAATATACGATCAATGGGGAAACTTATACGGCAATTGGAACGGTGTATGATCATTCGAAACTGGATTCCATGTTAAAACTGAAAGGTTATGATGGGAAAGCATATTTGTTCATGCTGGATGATGACGGAAATATTACGTATACGAACCTGAGTGGTGATAAATATCAGCGTAATTATTCTTTGTTAAAACATTTAAAAGGGGAACAGGCCATTACAGAAGAAGAGGCTGATTTGCTCAAAAAGAAGTTTGATAACAGAGAATCCGGAGTTGCACTTTTGGGAAAACAGAACCCCTATTATCTGGGGTATTGCCCGATAGAAAGCAACAACACCATTTTGGTATGCATTGTGACAAAGGGAGTTATTGACAATGTGCTGAGGGATTACCAGAAAACGGTGCTGTGTACAACAACACTCATGGCAGGTTTTATACTTTTACTTTTTGCTGGATTATTCTACAGTATTTCCAGACTTAGTCTTGCAGATCAAAAAGCAGAATATGAAAAAAGAAAGAATGAACTTCATTTGCAGACAATGAAGGAAATGGAAGTAGTCAATCAAAAACTGAAAAAGGCAAA
>NZ_QUIK01000050.1:0-786 GCF_003480105.1 Clostridium sp. AM42-4 | reverse complement strand
GACTTAGTCTTGCAGATCAAAAAGCAGAATATGAAAAAAGAAAGAATGAACTTCATTTGCAGACAATGAAGGAAATGGAAGTAGTCAATCAAAAACTGAAAAAGGCAAAGAACGTTGCAACAGAGGCTTTACAGACAGCGGAAAATGCAAATAAGGCGAAAACAGATTTCCTGTCTAATATGTCACATGATATTCGTACACCTATGAATGCAATCATTGGTATCACGTCTTTGATCAGACATGATGCAGGTAATAAAGCAAAAGTTATAGAGTATGCAGATAAAATAGATATTTCATCACGGCATCTGTTAGGAATCATTAATGATGTTTTGGATATGAGTAAGATTGAAGCAGGAAAAACAGTCTTCAAGTATTCTGACTTTTCTATTCTGGATCTTATGCAGGAACTTGACACTATATTTCATACTCAAATATATGAAAAGCAGCAGACCCTTACAATCATAAAAGAAAATATTCAGCATGAGTGGGTGAATGGGGATCAGGTTCACCTGATGCAGATTTTCAGCAACCTGCTTTCCAATGCAGTGAAGTATACCCAGGAAGGTGGGGAAATTCAGTTCTTTGTAGAAGAATGTGAGACAAAGTCATCTGTCTATGCAAAGTACCGTTTCTTAGTTAGTGATAATGGTATGGGAATGTCGGCAGATTTCAAGGATACAATTTTTGATGCGTTTACCCGTGCGGAAAGTTCCCTTACAAATAAAATACAGGGAACCGGACTTGGAATGGCGATTACTAAGAATCTGGTTGAGGCAATGGGAGGTA
>NZ_QUIK01000005.1:131733-202228 GCF_003480105.1 Clostridium sp. AM42-4 | reverse complement strand
AAAGGCAACTCACACGGCCCTATTAAAGTGAAATAAATTGTTATTTTACAGCAGGTTCAGCATAACCGATGCGTAGAACACCCCATCTTTCCATTCAAAGTGGGCACCACCTTTGTAGCGTTTTGCGATATAGCGCACGGAGTCAGTCCCGATTCCGTTTCCCGGGTGTTTCGTGGAGAGGAGCTTCTGTCCATCCCATACCGGGCGGCAGGAACTGGAATTGTCCACGGCGACCGTGATGGAGGACATCTGGTTTTGCTGGATCAGAACGCGGATAAAGGAATCGCTGGCCTGTGCTTTGCAGGCTTCGAGGGCATTTTCCAGAAGATTTCCGATCAGAACGCAAAAGTCGGTTTCCGGGATGAGCAGCTTTTCCGGCAAATCGATTTTGAATGTCATGGGAATGGAACATTGTTTTGCCTGGTCTGCATAATAGGAAAGAACGGCATTTAAGGCAAGGTTTCCACAGTATAGCCGGTCGGATGAATCGGGAAACTGCTGCTCATATTCCTCCAGGTAATTCTTTAAGGAATCTAAGTCTCCACGGTTTGCCAGGTCCCGGATCACTGCCCGGTGCTGCCGGAAATCATGTCTCGCTCTGCGGTTTTCTTTGATGCGTACCTGGAGCTCTTCCGACTGCTTCCGCTGCATCTTCAACAGGTTTTCCATGGTTTTGTTGCGTTCCTGTTCTATGATCTGTTCCTGCAGGTTCCGAATGAATAAAAGGATCAGATGACTAATAAGGAACATGCAGACCAGAAGCAGGATCCTCGCTATAAGTGCGTTACTTTTTACATTTCCGTTGCGGATATTTCCGGTGAGGAGCAGGACCATAACGGTTGCGGAGCATGGCAGCAGCCATGCGGTCTTCCAGAAGTCCGGCAGCCGTACACTGAGCAGATCAGAAAGGATTCCTTTCAGGAACTTTGACATGAAAAATACGGTTGTCAGGGTAAGAATCAGGGTAACGGCACCAGCCTGCCATGACAAAAACGAAACATGAAAAATTTTCTGGCAGAGATAGAAGGTTGCACCACGGATGACCAGAAGGTAATCGACCGTAAACAAAAAAAGAAATGCGGTAATTCCAATATCCGCGTCAACTAAAAACATCATCAAGGCGAACAGAACCGGTATTGCCAGATATTGTGCGGAAACGCTGGAGAGTCCGAAGATCACGAGCAGGGAAAACAGGCAAAGATAAACCGATTCCCAGATGCACATCATCAAGAAGGACTTTTTGAATGCAAAACGCATGCGGTCGCAGACGGGCAGATAAGCCAATATAAAAAATGGAAATGTATTGAGAAATTCGTTAAAAACCAGTTCAATCATATCGATAACCTCTCTAAAACACGTCTAAGATATGCCTATCATACCATATTTTTCTGAAAAAATCTGTCAAGCTTGCAATAGTAATAATTTTTTCTCAATAAGCAAACCTGTGGTTAGCAACAACTAACAAAAATGACAAAATTGCTGCAAAGTTATTGACTGCTAACCGAGGTTAGCCTATACTAATCTAAAGTTAGCGGGTGCTAATATTCCCCGCTGATTCCATTTGGTGTAAGTGTTATATCAAAATATTACATCAGTTACAGTGCAAATTTATATACTACAAGAAAAGAAAGAAGATGAGTTATGATGCCACTTACTATGGCGCCGGTTGGACAGGCGAGCAGAATCCACAAGGTTGGAGGCAATGAGGAGTGCAGACGTTTTCTGGAGAATCTTGGCTTCGTGGCAGGAACCGAGGTTACTGTGATCTCAGCGATCGGAGGCAATGTGATCGTGAATATCAAGGATTCCAGAGTCGCAATTAACCAGGATATGGCACGTCACATCATGGTTGCGTAAGTAATCAGAAAGGACGTAACTATATACAAATGAAAAATATATCTGCCCGTGCCGGATGGTGATCAGGGCAGTGATCTTTGGGAAAGGAGATTTAAGACGATGACTTTAGGTGATGCAGCAGTTGGAAGTACCGTTGTGGTAACCAAGATCAGTGGTGATGGTGCTTACAAGCGTCGTATTATGGACATGGGTATCACGAAAGGAAGCGAGCTTTACATCAGAAAAGTTGCTCCTCTTGGAGACCCGGTTGAGATTACCGTCAGAGGCTATGAGCTGTCTGTCAGAAAAGACGATGCCCAGTGCGTAGAGGTAAAATAGTTAGTGTACGCGGCAGGAAACTTTGGGATTGAAAATTCTGCGTGATACAGTTTTTGTGACAAACAAAGAATCATACATAGGACAACATTGAAGAATGAAAGCCAGGATCTGGCTTCAGGGAGGAAGAAAATGGCAATTAAGATTGCACTTGCCGGAAACCCGAACTGTGGTAAAACAACCATGTTCAATGCCCTCACCGGTGCAAACCAGTATGTAGGTAACTGGCCGGGCGTTACGGTAGAGAAAAAAGAAGGTAAATTAAAAACAAAAGGAAAACATGAGGATGTGATCGTAACCGACCTTCCGGGTATTTACTCCATGTCTCCATATACACTAGAGGAGGTTGTCAGCCGTGATTATGTGCTGAAAGAGAACCCGGATGTGATTGTGGACCTTGTGGATTCCACCAACATCGAGCGTAACCTGTACTTAACCACCCAGCTCATCGAGACTGGTGTTCCGGTTGTCATCGCATTAAACATGACCGACCTTCTCGAGAAGAGAGGCATGAAGATCGATGTAGAGCGACTTTCCATGTTAATGAACTGCCCGGTGGTTGAGACCTCCGCATTAAAGCAGACCGGTCTTGACAAGCTGATCGATAAGGCAGTTGAGGTTGCCCACAAGAAAGAGGCAGCACTGCCGAAGGAAATCTTCACCGAGGAGATGGAAAAAGCAGTTGCCAAGGTTGCAGAGGTTCTTCCGGACAGCATCACTGCTGACAAGAAGAGATGGTATGCAGTCAAGTTCCTCGAGAACGACAGCAAGGTTGTTGAGAGCATCACGCTTCCAGCTTCCGCTGCAAGCATCGTTGAGGCAACCAGAAAAGAAATCGAAGAAAAGCATGATGATGATATGGAGAGTATTGTAACCGATGAGCGTTACAAATTCATCCAGAAGGTTGTTTCCTCTTCTGTAAAGAAGGGCAAAGACAAGATGACCGTGTCCGATAAGATCGACCAGATCGTAACCAACCGTATTCTTGGTATTCCGATCTTCATCGCGATCATGTGGGTTGTTTATTACATCTCCGTATCCACCGTTGGTACCTTTGTTACCGACTGGACCAACGATACCTTTGTAGGTGCCATTCAGGATGTTGCAACCAACTTCCTTACTAATGCAGGCGCAAGCGATTTCATCATCAGCCTGGCTGTTGACGGCGTCATCGGTGGTCTGGGTGCCGTCCTTGGATTCATGCCGCAGATGGCAATCCTGTTCTTATTCCTGTCTATCCTTGAGGACTGCGGCTACATGGTACGTATCGCATTCGTTATGGACCGTGTGTTCCGTCACTTCGGACTTTCCGGTAAGAGCTTCATCCCGCTGCTGATTTCTTCTGGCTGCGGTATTCCTGGAATCATGGCTTCCAAGACCATCGAGCAGGATAACGACAGACGTCTTACCATTATGACTGCAACCTTTGTTCCGTGTGGTGCAAAGCTTCCGGTTATCGCTCTTATGGGCGGTGTTATGGCTGGTTATGTAACCGGCTGGGATGTCGCTGGCATGATCACTCCGCTGATGTACTTCATCGGTATCGCAGCAGTCCTGATCGCAGCAATCATGTTAAAGAAGACCAAACCGTTCTCCGGTAAGCCGGCTCCGTTCGTTATGGAGCTTCCGCAGTACCATATTCCGTCTGCAAGAACTGTCCTGCTTCACGTTTGGGAGAGACTGAAAGGCTTCTTCATCAAAGCAGGTACCGTACTGTTCTTAGCATGTGTAGTTATGTGGATCTTAAGCACCTTTGGTGTACAGGATGGCGCATTTGGTATGGTTGAGGATTCCGCAGACAGCTTAATGGCTATCATCGGCGGCGCGATCGCACCGCTGTTCGCACCGCTTGGCTGGGGCGAGTGGCAGCCGGTTGCAGCAGCAATCTCCGGCTTCAGTGCAAAAGAGGGTATCGTTTCTACCATGGGCGTTCTTGCAAACGTTGCAGGCGATGTCGAGGACGCAGATACCGTTGCAGCTGGTGTTGGCATGTGGTTCCCGACTGCTCTGGCTGGTTTCAGCTTCCTGCTGTTCAACCTGCTTGATTCTCCGTGCCTGGCAGCAATCTCTACCATGGCAAAAGAGATGCAGAGCCGCAAATGGTTCTGGTTTGCAATTGTGTTCCAGAATGTATTCGCTTACGCAGTAACCCTGGTTATTTATCAGGTGGGATCCTTCTTACTGTACGGCACCTTCGGTGTTGGCACCGTAGTTGGATTCGTTGTATTACTCTTCATGCTCTTCATGCTGTTCCGTCCGGATCCGTATAAAGACCAGAAGACCTACGCAAAGAGATCGGTACAGGCTGCTTCATAATAATAGAAGAAGCGCTAAACGCAATAAAAAACAAATTAGAATTCTACAGCTCCGGTTTTCACCGGCCGGAGCTGCATTCAAATGGTATGGAAAGAAGGGAACGGAAGTGTTAGCAGATATTATCGTAGTGGCCGTCATCGCCGGATATTGTTTCTATGTGATCCGAAAGCGTCACCAGCAGAAAAAATCAGGTGGATGTTCCGGAAGCTGCGCCGGCTGTTCCGGTTGTGCAAGCTGTCATCCTTCCACTCCGGAACCAAAAACAAAATAAGAAACAAACAGATCAGGGCAGTTTTGTCTGCCCTTTCTGTAAAACCATAAGTTAGCAAGAACTAACCAAAATCAACCAGAAAGAGCAAACAACCAAGAGGAGGTATCATATGTCAGCTGAGGCAAAAAAAGGATTTATTATTTCGGAACTGAAGAAGAATGGCTGCCGGATTACCAGCCAGAGAAAACTTTTGATTGATGTGATTTTACAGGATGAGTGCAGCTGCTGCAAGGAAATTTATTATAAGGCAGCAAAACGTGACCCAAGCATTGGCATGGCTACGGTTTACCGTATGGTGAAAACACTGGAAGAAGCTGGTCTGATTCAGAGAAAAAACATGTATCGGATTGATTACGGTATGGGAGAACATATGGCATTCGCATGAAATGCAGAAGACGGTTCTGCCTCCGGGCTGAAACAGGAAGTTCATTTTCCGGGTGGAGAATCGTGAAAGGGAGTGTTAATGAGAAAGATTATCATTAACACTCCCTTTCTTTCCTTATTAAGAATTTTTATCAAAAAGACTCTTGTATTTTGAAAATGAATGCGTTAGAATAGCCAGTAAACAAAAAATAAAATTACATATGAGGAGGAATCCAGTCATGTTAAAATGTTTAAAAGCTTTCGATGTTAAGAAATCCGGAATTTTCGCAGCAGGTGTTCTGTTTGGTACTGCAGGCGTAAAAGTACTTGCAAGTGAGGATGCAAAGAAGTTTTATACCAATTGCACCGCAGCTGTTCTTCGCGCAAAGACATGTGTCCTGAACGTAGCAGCAAGCGTACAGGCAAATGCAGAGGATATCTACGCTGAGGCTCAGCAGATCAATGAGGAGCGCGCAGCAAAGGCTGAGGCAGCTGCATTCGCAGATGAGGCAGCAGAGGCTGAAGCAGAGGAAACCGAGGCAGCAGACGCTGAGTAATGCTTGTGGTTTAGGGCGGCATCTGTGACTTGCCGCCCGGTTTTTACAGGAATGTTACGGTGTTGGATGATACAGAATCGTAACGTGAAAACAGGAAAATGGGGATGCAGCAGATGCGATTGCATCCCTTTTCCTTTGAAATACATACAAAATACATATCCGTAGTGAAAAGAGGGATATCTCATGAAATTTGTGATCAAACATGAAATCCGCGGCAGAATCCGTGTCCAGATCCTGCAGGGCCGCATGAGCTTCGAGCAGGCTGATACCCTGCAGTATTACTTCAACGCGAAGCCGTATGCGATTTCTGTAAAAGTACGGGAACGTCTTGGCGAAATGGTCATTCATTTTGACGGAGACCGGAATGAGGTTGTCCGTGACTTGCAGACATTCTCTTATAAGAAGGCAGAAGTCCCGGAGTCTTATCTGCAGAATTCCGGCCGTGCCTTAAACAGTGAGTACTGGGACAAGCTGATGACCCGCGTGATCCTGCGTGCAGGAAATACCATGTTCCTTCCGGCCAGCATCCGGGCAGTGATCACGTCGGTGAAATCCGTGAAATATATATGGAAAGGAATCCGTACACTGGCAGCCAGAAAGATTGAAGTTCCGGTTCTGGATGCGACCGCGATTGGCGTTTCGATTATAAGAAGCGACTTCGATACGGCAGGTTCCGTCATGTTCCTGCTTGGTGTTGGTGAAATCCTGGAAGAGTGGACGCACAAAAAATCGGTGGGAGATCTGGCACGCAGCATGTCCTTAAACATCACCAAGGTATGGCTGGTGAGCGATGGACAGGAGGTACTGGTTCCGACCAATACCATCCAGAAAGCAGACCTTGTCCGTGTTCACATGGGCAATGTGATCCCGTTCGATGGCGAAGTGGTCGAAGGAGAAGCCATGGTCAACCAGGCATCCTTAACCGGCGAGTCGGTTCCGGCAGCCAAGACAGCAGGTGCCTCTGTTTATGCAGGCACTGTTGTCGAGGAAGGTGAGATCACCATCCGCGTCAAAGAAACCGGTGGTTCCAGCAAGTTCGACAAGATCGTTACCATGATCGAGGAATCAGAAAAATTAAAATCCTCCCTGGAGGGCAAGGCAGAGCATCTGGCTGATACGCTGGTTCCGTACAGCCTGCTCGGCACGGGTCTTACCTGGCTCATCACCAGAAATACCACGAAGGCACTGTCGATTCTGATGGTTGATTTCTCCTGTGCCTTAAAGCTGGCTATGCCAATTTCTGTTCTTTCCGCAATCCGTGAGGCCAATATGTATGACATTACGGTAAAGGGCGGCAAGTATCTGGAGGCGATGGCCGAGGCAGATACCATTGTCTTCGATAAGACTGGAACCCTGACCAAGGCGCAGCCGACGGTTGTGGATGTAGTATCCTTTAACGAGATGGGCAGCGATGAACTGCTCCGGATCGCGGCATGCTTGGAGGAGCATTTCCCGCACTCCATGGCAAAGGCAGTGGTTGATGCAGCAAAGAAGAAAAAACTGGTTCATGAGGAACTTCACAGCAAGGTGGAGTACATTGTGGCACATGGCATTTCCACAACCCTGGAGGATAAAAATGGCGAGAAGAAAGCCATCATCGGCAGTGCTCATTTTGTCTTTGAAGACGAGAAATGTACTATTCCAAAAGGAAAGCAGGAGTTATTCGATGCCCTTTTGCCGGAATATTCCCATCTGTATCTGGCAATCGACGGTGCCCTGGCAGCCGTGATCTGCATTCAGGATCCGCTGCGTGAGGAGGCCCGCGATGTCATTGCTTCCTTAAAAGAGGCAGGCATCAGCAAGGTTGTCATGATGACGGGCGACAGCGAGCGTACGGCAAAAGCGATCGCTGCAAAGGCAGGAGTCGATGAGTACTATTCCGAAGTGCTTCCGGAGGATAAGGCAAGCTTTGTGGAGAAAGAAAAGAATGCAGGCCGCAAGGTCATCATGATCGGTGACGGAATCAACGATTCCCCGGCGCTTTCCGCAGCGAATGTGGGCATTGCCATCAGCGATGGTGCGGAGCTTGCGAGAGAGATCGCCGATGTGACCATCGGTGCGGACAACCTCTACGAGGTGGTAACATTAAAGCTGATCAGCAATCATCTGATGAAGCGGATCAACTGGAATTACCGCACGATCGTAGGGTTTAACGCAGGCCTGATCGCGCTTGGTGTTCTTGGCATTCTGCCGCCTGCAACTTCTGCGCTGTTGCACAATACTTCTACGCTCCTGATCGGCTTAAAGAGCATGAAAAACCTGCTTCCAGAATAAAATGGGTGGCTGCTTTTCCGGAGAAGAAGTTTTCTATATAAAATAATTCGAACAATGTCAGAAATGAAAGATGTATTGAGAATTTTTTTATAGAAACAATTTGTACAACTTTGGAAAAGTGCTGGACTTGCATGGGATTATCGTTTATGATTATAGTATTCGCAGTCCGTTTTTTGCGTTTGTCAGGCCTGCTGCGGATATCCCATGACGGGACAGGAGGTTGTTGTATGCACGAATCAGGGGAAAACTATCTGGAAACAATACTGATGATCAAAGAAAAAAAAGGAGTTGTGCGTTCCATTGACGTGGCACGTGCGCTGAATTTTAGCAAGCCAAGTGTCAGCAGGGCCATGGGACTTTTGCGGGACCAGGGCTTCATTTCCATGGAGCAGGGTGGCGATATTCAGCTTACCGAAGAAGGTCTTGCAAAGGCAAAGTCTATTTATGCACGTCATTTGCTCCTTACCGCATTCCTGCAGGAGGTAACGGGTGTTTCTGAGGAAATGGCAGAGGAGAATGCCTGCCGCATGGAACACATCTTGGACCAGGAAGTGGTTGACGGCATCAGTGCTTATATGGGAAAAAGAAAATAAAGGTTGCCAAAGCTGTACTGTACGGAAATTTTTCTGAAGATTCCTGCTGTGTACAGTGACCAGTGACCACATGATATGCCGGGCCTAACCTGCCCGGCATATTGACATTCTGGGAATTTTGTGACAGAATGGGAAACGATAATGATAAGTTGTCGGGTGCTAACATAAGCAGTAACAACGGCTGCTGACAGCAGACCGGCAGAGCATAAAGAAAAGAAGGGATCATCATGACAAAGATTGATATCATTTCCGGCTTTTTAGGCGCAGGAAAAACAACATTTATTAAGAAGCTTTTACAGGAAGCAATCAAGGGCGAGCAGGTTGTCCTGATCGAGAACGAGTTTGGCCAGATCGGTATCGACGGCGGATTCTTAAAGGATTCCGGCATCGAGATCCGTGAGATGAACTCCGGCTGTATCTGCTGCTCCCTGGTAGGCGATTTCGGCAAGTCTCTGGAGGAAGTACTGACCAAGTATAAACCAGAGCGTGTCATCATCGAACCGTCAGGTGTCGGCAAACTTTCCGACGTTATGAACGCAGTGCGCGACGTGGCAAAGAATCTGGATGTCAAGCTGAACAGCGCTGTAACCATCGTAGATGCGACCAAGTGCAAAATGTATATGAAAAACTTTGGTGAGTTCTTCAACAACCAGATCGAGAATGCAGGAACCATCGTTATGAGCCGTACCGATGTGGCAGATTCCAAGAAGGTCTTAGCCGATGTAGAACTGCTCCGTGAGCACAATAAGGATGCAAGCATTGTGACCACCCCGATCGACCAGCTGACCGGTGCACAGCTCTTAGAGCTGATCGAAAAGCCGGACACCATGATGGAAGAACTGCTGGCCCAGGTAAAGGAGGAGCACGCACACCACCATCACCACGAGCATGGCGGGCACTGCGGCTGTGGTTGCGAGGATCATGACCACGAGCATGAGCACCATCATCACGACCATGATGAGGAGTGTGGCTGCGAGGATCACGACCACGAGCATGAGCACCATCACCACGATCACGACGAGGAGTGCGGCTGCGAGGACCATGACCACGAGCATGAGCATCATCATCACGACCATGATGAGGAGTGCGGCTGCGAGGACCATGACCACGAGCATGAGCATCATCATCACGACCATGATGAGGAGTGCACCTGTGGCTGCCATGACCACGACCATCACCATCATCATGCAGATGAAGTGTTCAGCAGCTGGGGCCTTGAGACCATCGATGCCTGCAGCAAGGAGACTCTGACTGCAATTTTGGAGGAGCTGGCTTACGGTAACGAATACGGCGATGTTCTCCGTGCAAAAGGCATGCTTCCGAGTGAGAAGGAAGGCGAGTGGTACTACTTTGATATGGTTCCAGAGCAGTATGAGATCCGCACCGGAGCACCGGATTACACCGGTAAGGTATGTGTCATCGGCGCAAATTTAAAGGAAGACGAATTAAAGAAAGCGTTCGGCAGAAACTAACTGCCTGCTGCATACGGGTATGGATTTTCTGAATTAGAAATTCTGTACCGCACAGTTGTGGCAGCAGATTTTGCCCGGACAGACCATAGGAAGGCGCTGAATGCATCAGCGCTTTCTTAAAAAGAAAAAAGGACAGGTACAAACTATGGGACCAATGATTGACGATGAAGTAACGCCGGTATTTTTGATCAACGGCTTTCTGGAGGCCGGAAAAACCGAATTTTTGTCCTTCACCATGGAACAGGATTATTTCCGTACAGACGGAAAGACCCTCCTGATCGTGTGTGAGGAAGGCGATACAGAGTATGACGATGCGCTGCTTGCAGACACCAAAACCTCTGTCGTATATGTAGACAGTCTGGAGGAGATCACACCGGACCGCTTAACTGAGCTGGAGCTTTTGCACCAGCCGGAACGTGTCCTGATCGAGTGGAATGGTATGTGGAACCAGGATGACCTCAAGCTTCCAAAGGACTGGACCATCTACCAGCAGATTACCATCATTGACATGTCGACCTTCGAGCTCTATGTTAAGAATATGAAGTCACTGTTAAATTCCATGGTAAAGAATTCTGAGCTTATCATCTGCAACCGCTGCGACGGAATCGAGGATCTGGACCGCTATAAACGTATGCTCAAATCCATGAATACCAAGTGTGATATTGTGTTTGAGGATGAAAATGGTGAGATCGACGAGATCTCCGAGGAAGATCTTCCATACGATATGAAGGCAGATGTGATCAAGATCAGTCCGGAGGCTTATGGCATCTGGTATATTGACTGCATGGACAAACCGGAGCGCTATAAGGGCAAGGTGGTAGAGTTTACGGCGATGGTCATGAAGTCTTCTAACTTCCCGAAAAACTATTTTGTTCCGGGACGTATGGCAATGACCTGCTGTGCGGAGGATATGACATTCCTTGGCTATATCTGCAAGTCTAAGGAGGCCAGAAACTTAGAAACCAGACAGTGGGTAACGGTACGTGCCCGGGTTGAGATTGAATACTGGCAGGATTATAACGGGGAAGGACCGGTGCTTTACGCCGAGGAGGTAGTGCCGGCAGAGCCGATCAAGGATGTAGTACAGTTTGGGTAACTGATGTGCTTTGGCATTCATAAGTGGAAAAGAAGAAGAGTTTCCCATACTGCATGATACAACGGAGCAGTATATCCAGTGCGAGTGTGCAGCGAAGCAGCTGTAAGATCTATGAGGCATAAAAATGGAGCTTTGCAATTCATGTTGCAAAGCTCCATTTTTATGCGGTAAAATCCTTTACTCGATCGTGGTGCCAGCCTTTCCGTTTGCAGCTTCCTCAGCTTTTGCCATGCTAGTGATGATGGCGCTGCGGCCCTTTCCGGCACAGATGAAGGAGATGGCTGCGTCAATCTTAGGAAGCATGGAGGAGACGCCGAACTGGCCCTCTGCTGCGTATTTTTCAGCTTCCTCCACAGTCATATGGGAAAGAGGATTCTCATCAGCCTTACCGTAGTTTAAGGATACCTGGTCGACATCGGTGAGAATCATAAGAACATCGGCATCGATCTCTTTTGCGAGAAGACCGCTGACGGAGTCTTTTTCAATCACTGCACTGGCACCGCGCAGCTCGCTGCCCTGCTCGAGGACCGGAATACCGCCGCCGCCGCAGGAGATAACGATCTGGTCAGCGTCCATCAGGGTGCGGATGGTATCGATCTCGACAATTCCGACCGGCTTCGGGGCAGATACGATACGCTGCCAGCCCTTGCCGTCCACCTCTGTGACATAGTTTCCCTTTGCTTCCTCTGCATCAGCCTCTTCCCTGGTCATGTAACGGCCAACCTTCTTGACTGGGTTGTAGAAGGATTCATCGTAAGGGTCGACCACAACCTGGGTGAGGACGGTAGATACCGGCTTGTAAATACCGCGCTTTAAGAGGGCAGAACGGATGCCGTTCTGAAGGTCATATCCGATGTAGCCCTGGCTCATGGCAGAGCAGACAGACATAGGAGCCGGAGTGTAGCCCTCTCCATCGTGATGGAAACAAAGCTCATTCATAGCTGTGTGGATCATGCCTACCTGCGGTGCGTTACTGTGAACGACGGCAACCTGCCAGCCATTCTGGATGAAATTCGCAATTAATTTTGCTGTGGAAGCCACTGCTTTTTTCTGCTCCGGGAGATTGGTACCAAGAGCGTCGTGGCCAAGCGCCATAACAATTCTTTTCTTTGCCATATGATCGAACCCTTTCTGTATGTAATTTTTCTATTTGGGTTCATTATAGTGTTTCTGCTTGAAAATTGCAACTGGTTTGTGGTATAGTGAAATAGTTATAGAAAAGAATGGTTATTGTTTGCGCAACGCGTAAACAGCAACAAAGAATGGCGTTGTTAAGAAGTCAATAAAATGTATAAGAAAACACGGAAGAAACGATTGAAACATGAAGCGTTCCGGGCGGCGTGCATGCTGTTCGGACCGCTTGTCTTTTATGAACTGTGTACGGAGGCAGCCGCAGCAGGATGTTCTTTGTTTGCAGGGCATACCGGAACTGGGAGCTCACATTCCCTTCTGGCAGGCAGCGGCAATGCCCTGTTTGTGACCGGTGCAGGGGCAGCTCTGGCCTTCCCGTTTTTGTTTGCAGTTTACCGCGCTCTGGAAAAAATGCAGCTTATTGGGCAAGGAACAGAAGAAAAAAACGCGAAGAAAACAACTGCAACACGAACGAAGACAACTGTGCCGGAAATAGCAAAAGCAAGGCCGTGCAGGAACCATCGCCTTCTGGCAGGCTGTTTTTTTTCTGTGCTGGCCGGAATTGGGTCTTGCCTGTGCCTGAATATGGTGCTGCAGGTTTTCCTGCCACCATCAGAAGGCTGGAGCCATGTGCAGGAAGCCATTTACCAAACACCAGGTGCACTCCGGTTTCTGGTGACGGTTGTGTTAACGCCTCTGACAGAGGAACTCATATTTCGCGGTTTTATCCATAAGGAGCTGCGAAGACATATGGGAACCGCTGCGGCAGTGATTTTTGGGGCACTCCTGTTTGGACTGTATCATGGAAATCTCAGTCAGGGCCTGTATGCGTTTCTGACTGGCTTGTGCCTGGAGCTGGTGACTGTCTGGAGTGGCCGGTTAGCTCCCGCGGTCTTATGCCATGCAGCAGCGAATGCTACAGCAGCGGCGATCCCGGTAATTGCGGATTTTATCAGCCACAGGTCGGAAATCCCGTCGATGCCGGCTGAGTTTTCTTATGGAGCGCCGATGGCCCTGCAGCCGCAAACGGCGGTGATCTTGTCAGCAGCAGGTCTTTTGGTGACATTGGTATCGTTATATAAAACCAAGGAGGTTTTTGAGAAAGCATGAAATTATTATCGATAGCAATTCCTTGTTATAATTCTGAAGGCTATATGAGAAACTGTATCGAGTCTTTGCTACCGGGCGGAGACGAAGTAGAGATCCTGATCGTGGATGATGGCTCCACAAAGGACAATACCGCCCAGATCGCGGACGAGTACGAGGCGCGTTATCCGGGCATCTGCAAGGCCATCCATCAGGAGAATGGCGGCCACGGTGAGGCAGTCAATGCCGGTCTTAGGGCAGCAACCGGTGTCTACTTTAAAGTGGTAGACAGCGATGACTGGGTCAATGAGGAAGCATACAAAGAAGTATTGCAGACGCTGCGAAACTTTGTTATGGGTAACCAGACCCTGGATATGCTCATCACCAACTTTGTCTATGAGAAGCAGGGCGCAAAGCATAAACGGGTCATGCAGTACCGCACGGCGCTCCCGAAGCGCCAGTTATGCACCTGGAAAGATGTAAAGGTATTTATGCTGGGACAGTATATCCTGATGCATTCGGTCATTTACCGCACGCAGATGTTAAAAGAGTGCGGTCTGGAGCTGCCGAAGCACACGTTCTATGTCGATAACATTTTCGTATTCCAGCCGCTTCCGTATGTAAAGACCTTCTACTATCTGGATGTAAACTTTTACCGGTATTTCATCGGAAGACAGGACCAGTCGGTCAACGAGCAGGTCATGATCGGCCGCATCGACCAGCAGCTTTTGGTAACCCGTCTGATGTTAGGCTATTACCACGACGCGAAAATCACAAATTACAAGCTGCGTCATTATATGGTACGCTATCTTGAAATCATGATGACAATCTGCTCCATTCTTGCCATTAAGTCCGGAACCGATGAAAATATGGCGAAGAAAAAGCAGCTCTGGAAGGATTTAAAGGAGCAGGATATTGCCCTTTACATGCGCCTGCGCTGGGGCTTCTTGGGACAGAGCATGAATCTGCCGGGACAGAGTGGCCGGACCGTATCCATTGCCGGTTACAAGATCAGCCAGAAATTCTTTGGATTTAACTAAATCCCGGGTGCTCAGAAATCTGGCTGCCGTTCACAGCAATGAAACTTTTATAAAGTTTATGGAAAATTTAGAATTGACGATATCATCAAAATAGTGTATCATTGTTTCGTTAATACTTTACTGAGAAAAAGTAATAATGAAAGATACCGGTACACGTGTTTGTATCTGTTTCTTACTTGAAACAGGGTGGTTTCAAACGAGAGATGAAGGTCCGTCCCTGAATGGGATGGGCCTTTTTTCATCTGTAAACTCAGAGCATGCACATTGCGTGTCTGAGGGTGATCTGATTTCTGGATGTATGGGGCGACTGCCGACAGCAGGTCTTATGCATTTGGTGTCTGAAAATCAAAATCTGTAACTGGGAAGCTCTATACGGAACAGTTACCAAAACTCTTAATACATAGGGTGTCTGCCGACAGCAGGTTCTTTGTATGCCAAAAATTCCAAAATAAAACAGGTAGTATCAAAACAGGTATCGTAACTGTGTCTGTGCTATATGCAGGGCAGTTACCATTTATCACAAGGGAAAGGGGTTAAAAGGTATATGAAAACCTACAAAAAACTCATGAATGCCCTCGCAGGACTGGAAAAGCTGGTGCTGGAAATCGCAACTGTGCTGATCCTGGTTCTGACCGTGGGAAACGTATTTTCACGAAAAGTCATTCATCAGTCCTGGTCTTTTACCGAGGAACTGGTTGTTGCAGTTTTTGTACTGATCACGCTGCTTGCAGCAGCACTGGCATGCCGTGACGGCGAACTGGTCAATTTAACACTTCTGACTGACCGTCTTCCGACACAGGCAAGAAAGGGATTTCTGCTTCTAAGCACGATCCTTTCTGTAGCCTTCACCGCAGTTTTATTCAAGTATGGTCTGGATAAGGTCATCACCCAGATGCAGAACGGCAAGCGCACGTTCGTGCTGAACTGGCCGGAGTGGATCTTCTGGTCCTTCGTGCCGATCGGCGCAGCTTGCATGATCCTGCATTTTATCGAATTTTATCTGGACAGCTGTGGAAAGGAGGGCGATGACAAATGATCAGTGCGGTACTGTTTATTTCATTTTTCATTTTCCTGATCATGGGTATCCCGATCGGAATCTGCCTCGGACTTTCCTCCGTTTGTGCGATCCTGTATTCCGGGACATCCTTAACGATCGTTGCAACCAACATGTATTCCGGTATCAGCAAGTTTTTGCTGCTTGCCATTCCGTTCTTTGTACTGTCCGGTAACATTATGGCGAAGGCAGGCATTTCCAAGCGTCTGATCAAATTCGTGAATACCTGTGTCGGACACAGAAGAGGCGGTATCGCGATCGTGTGCGTTATCGTAGCCTGCTTCTTCGGCGCGATCTCCGGTTCTGGCCCGGCAACCGTGGCTGCACTGGGCGCCGTGCTGATCCCGGCTATGATCGAGCAGGGCGGCTTCTCCGCTCCGTTCTCCGCGGCTCTTATGGCAACCGCCAGCTCCATCGCGATCGTCATTCCACCGAGTATCGCATTCGTGGTATATGCATCCATTACCGGCGTTTCCATCGCAGATATGTTTACTGCAGGTATCGTTCCGGGTATCTTAATGGGTGTGGCTCTGGTCATCGTGGTTATGATCGAGGCGCGCAAAAATAACATCCAGTCCAGCCAGAAACGTGCAAGCGGCAAGGAGCGCTGGGAAGCATTTAAGGATGCATTCTGGGGTCTGCTGATGCCGGTCATCATCCTGGGTGGTATTTACGGCGGTATCTTTACCCCGACTGAGGCAGCAGCTGTTTCTGTTGTATACGGTCTGTTTGTTGGTATTTTCATTTATAAGGAAGTTACCTTTAAGGATTTAAGAGGACTTTTGGTAGAATCCGGAAAGACCACCGGCGGCATCATGCTGATCGTAGCCAGTGCGTCTCTGTTCTCTTTTGTATGTACCAAGTTTGGTATCGCACAGGCGGCATCCGACCTGCTTGGAAGCATTGCACACAACCAGTTCACCTTCCTTCTGATCGTGAACGTGATCTTCCTGATCGCAGGCTGCTTTATCGATGCAAACTCTGCGATGTACATCTTTATCCCGATCATGCTGCCGGTATGTAAGGCACTCGGATACGATGTCGTTGCATTTGGTATCGTGGCAACCGTAAACCTGGCGATCGGACAGGTAACCCCGCCGGTTGGCGTAAACTTATTCGTTGCAATTTCTGTCAAGCTGAAAAAGGGTATGGAAGTCGATATTCCGAAGATTTCCCGTGCAGTTATGCCGATGATCGGCGCATCCGTGATTGTCCTGCTTCTGATCACCTATGTGCCGGTTGTGTCCACTTTCTTGCCGAAGGCATTGGCCGGGGATTCCTACAGCGGGGCAGTTACTGCTTCGGCAGACAGTGATCAGAGCACAGCCGTGGATGGTGGAAGCGCAGACTTCGACACCATTGGCGATTACAGTGACTTAGACTGGAAAGAGCAGACCTGGAACTTTACCTGTTCCACCACAGAGACCAGTACCTGGGCTGAGGGCGGACGCAAGTTCGGCGAGCTTATGGAAAAGGCAACCGGAGGCAAGATCAAGGTCAATGTATATGCAGCAGACCAGCTGACTAACGGAAACCAGTCCGAGGGAATCCAGGCGCTGATGAATGGTGATCCGGTTCAGATCTCCATGCACAGCAACCTGATCTACTCTGCGTTTGACCCGCGCTTTAACGTGGTATCCCTGCCATATCTTTTCAGCTCCGTAGAGGAGGCCGACGCCATGTTAGACGGCAGAGCCGGTGATATGTTAAAAGACATCTTAGCCGAGTATGACTTGCACTGCATGGGTATTGCAGAGAACGGCTTCCGCCAGCTGACCAACAGCGTCCGCGAGATCAGATCCGTGGATGATATGAAAAACTTAAAGGTCCGTGTTGCAGGAAGCAACCTGCTGATGGAGTGTTACAAGAGATGGGGCGCAGATGCCACGAATATGAACTGGTCCGAGACCTATACCGCGCTGCAGCAAAAGACCGTAGACGGACAGGAAAATCCGCTTCCGGCAATTGACGCGGCAAGCGTACAGGAAGTACAGCCGTATTGCTCCTTATGGAACGCAAACTACGACTGTCTGTTCTTCTGCATCAACCAGAAGATCTATGATGCTCTGACACCGGAGCAGCAGGCAGTGGTCGATGAGGCAGGCCAGAAAGCGGTTGATTATGAGCGTTACATCAACCGTGCCGGTGATGAGGAGATCATGGACCGCTGGCAGAACACCAACGGCGTTACCATTACCAAATACGAGGATATGGATGTAGATTCCTTCAAAAATGCTGTTTCCGGCGTAGCTGAGTGGTATCAGAAAGAGCTGGAGAATCAGGGCTACAAAGATGCAGCAGACCTGATCGCAGTCTTTACCGAGAAATCAGACAGCAGCATCGGTGCGGATTCCGTAGAGGATCACAGTAATCTTGGATGGAAAGAGCAGACCTGGAACTTTACCTGTTCCACCACCGAGACCAGTACCTGGGCCGAGGGCGGACGCAAGTTCGGCGAGCTCGTTGAAAAAGCAACCGGCGGAAAGATCAAGGTGAATGTATACGCGGCAGACCAGCTGACCAACGGAAACCAGTCTGAGGGGATCCAGGCTCTGATCGATGGGGATCCGGTTCAGATTTCCATGCACAGCAACCTGATTTACTCTGCGTTTGACCCGCGCTTTAACGTGGTATCCCTTCCATATCTGTTTGATTCCGTTGAGGATGCAGACGCCATGCTGGACGGTGAGGCCGGTGAGATGTTAAAAGACATTTTAAGCGAGTATGGCCTGCACTGCATGGGCATCGCGGAGAATGGTTTCCGTGAACTGACTAACAGTGTCCGCGAGATCAAGTCCGTGGATGACATGAAGAACTTAAAAATCCGTGTAGCAGGAAGCAACCTGCTGATGGAGTGCTACAAGAGATGGGGCGCAGACGCCACCAATATGAACTGGTCCGAGACCTACACGGCCCTGCAGCAGAAGACCGTAGAAGGCCAGGAGAATCCGCTTCCGGCAATCGACGCAGCAAGCGTACAGGAAGTACAGCCGTACTGCTCCTTATGGAACGCAAACTACGACTGCCTGTTCTTCTGCATCAACCAGGAAATCTACGACAAGCTGACTCCGGAGCAGCAGGCTGTCATCGACGAGTGCGGTGCCTTAGCCACCCGCTACGAGCGTGAGATCAACCGTGCCGGAGACGAAGAGATCATGAGCCGCTGGAGTAGCAAAAACGGCGTGACCATCACCCCGTATGCAGATCTGGATATCGATTCCTTCAAAAATGCAGTAGACGGAATCGATGACTGGTTCATCAGTGAGCTGAAGGCACAGAATTACGATGATGCCGAGGCACTGGTAGCAGCATTCCGCAAGTAAAAAATAACAATATCGCACAGTAAATCTCTGTAGATACGGAAACACAAGCCAGCCGGTGGAGAGAAACGAGGAAAAATCTGAAAAGAAAGTTATTTCACCAGAGCATTATGCAGGAATGCGGATTCTTGTGGCAGAGGATAATGAACTTAACATGGATATCATGATGCCAGTCATGAATGGACTGGAGGCGGCCCATGCGATCCGCATGACAAACCGCAAAGACAGCCAGACCATCTCGATCATCGCAGTAAGTGCCAATGCGTTTGAGGAGGATACCCAGAGCTCGCTTGCAAGCGGCATGAATGCGCATCTGTCAAAGTCGGTCGAGGTGGAAAAGCTCAAGGAGACCCTGCACCGGGTACTGGGCTGACCAAAATTGGAAACAATTGTATGCCCGGAACTATACAAAAATCAGAAACAGGAAGCATAACCATGATACAGGAATTGAATCTACAGGAAAATGATCAGGAAATCCACATTCTGGTCATCCGCTCCGCAAGGAAAAGTCTTGGTCTTGAGGTGCGTGACCAGAATACGGTTCTGGCAAGGATCCCGGTCCGTCTCCCGGACCGGGAACTGAAGCAGTTTGTGGAAACGCACCGGGAATGGATTCTGAAAAAAACGCAGATCGCAGCGCAGCGGGAGGAAAACAGGAAGGCAACACCAGCCCCTCCGTTAGAGTCCTTATCAAAAACAGACCGGATGAAGATCCAGCTGAAGATTGGAAAACGGGTGCGGCATTACTGTGAGATCATGGGCGTGAAAGTAGGCTGGGTCACCGTGAAAAACCAGAAAACCCGCTGGGGAAGCTGCAGCGCAAAAGGAAATGTCAATTTTAATTACCAGCTTGCATTTTTGCCCGAAGAGCTTCTGGACTATGTGGTGATCCATGAACTGGCACACCGGCGGCATATGGATCATTCGAAGGAATTCTGGGCGGAAGTAGAGCGCTACTGCCCGGATTACCGGGAAAGACGAGAGATGTTGAAGCAGTTTGCTTTGTAATGACGGATGGTATGCGGTGGAAAACCAGAATGAATGATCATGAGTGGGATATTGGTGGATATGCCTGTTTTTGATCAATGGTGTATATCTGATGAAAGGATGGAGAATGCACATGGCAGACGTAAGAAAAAGAATTGTTTTCCGTGGACGGGTTCAGGGCGTGGGCTTCCGCTACACCGCAAAATACCTCGCACAGTCCCTGGGGCTGACCGGATGGGTGCGCAATGAATATGACGGAACTGTGCTTCTGGAAATCCAGGGAAGTGAATACATGATCAATAAGCTTCTGGTCGGACTCAATCACAATCAGTTTATCACGATCGAATGGATCGACACAGAAATCATTCCTCTGGAGGAGGAGAGCGGTTTTACGGTGCGGTGAAGCCGTTACTGTTCGCGTAATGTATGAAAAAAGAGCTGTCAGTCAGCTCTTTTTTTATGCCAGAATTCATCGGAACATCGTTTTACCTGTGGACATAAGAAATTTTGCTTCCATGGCTCCAGTAACGTCTTCTTTAAAATATAAGGGAAACGACGGATCTGTTTTGGCACTGCAGCGTAGTATTTGCTTATGATTGATTCCGGTATTCTTCGCACAGCTTTCTGGTGTAAGCAGCGCTGTGCATAACGCCATCCATCTGAAGCTTCAGACATTGTTCCAGTAATTCTTCGGAAATCTCCTGCGGATAGTAGTAATCTCCAGGTTTAACGGTTTCCGGGTCGAAAAGAGGTGCTTCTACCTTAAAACAGCCTTCGCCGACCTGCGAAATACCTCCGGTGCCGGGAGTACGCTTAAATTGTGCACAGTATGGGTAGCACATTTCCAGATTCAGCCGGGTGATGGAAGAATTATCCAGAATGATCTGAAGCAGATGCTTTAGATCCATATTTCCTTTTCCAACCGGGATACCGCATACGACATAACCATATGGATCATCCGGATAGGGGATGACGATGTGATCTTTAAAGTGTGTTGTGATGGTATATGGCGCCATGTTCCTTGCAGCCTGCGCCGGGTCTTCCCAGGCCATCATGGAATTACCAAAATCATAATGAAGACCGATCCATGGCGTGTTCAGCTTTTTCATAACCTGAACCAGTTCTTCGGAAGTTTCATATTCATGGTTTTCCAAAGCCAGGCGGATGCGGCGCTTTTTCAGCTCAGGGATGATCTGGCAAAGTGTCATGGCGGCTTCATCAAATACAACTGGATCGAAGTCACCGCGTACCTTTGCCTGGTCGTATTTCCCTTCTCCGCCGGTAGTGCGTGAGGCGAGCGGATTTAAGGTAATGGGAATGTAGGTGCGGATGATATCTGCTCCCAGGGCTTCTGCAACATCCAGGACTTTAAGAAGATGTTCTCTAGTGATTCCTTTGGTAGCCAGTTCCACATACATATGGTAGGATTCCAGCAATTCCCGTACCTTTTTCAGGTGTTCCGGATCATTACTTTCCAGGGTTCCCCATTCCGGGTCCAGGTTATAATCCTTCAGAATGTTGATCATAACACCATCGAATCCTAATTCATGTGCTTTTTCGATAAAACCGAAAATATCCATTCTCTTGTTCTGAAACCAAAGATGAAGACTTTCTGTATCAAGACCGATTTTTATCATAGATTCTTTCTCCTAGTTCTCATTTGTTTTGGAAGCCTGATGTTTTTTGATGCGGTGGATGAGGAATGTGGAAACAAATAGTCCGATCACAGCCCATCCGATCATAACGCTGAAAATGATACGGAATCCAGTCATGCCAGGGTAGCGGTCAAGAAAACTTCCGTACATCACGTAAGCGAATGCGTTTGGCAGATAAATGACCAGGGAAGCAAGGCTCATGGCCGCACCGGTAATTTCTGCCGGTACCTTGACTTCATCCATAGGAGCAAAGAAGACTGCACGCATGGTGAATACGATCGCACCAAAGCCAAGCGTGCAGGCAGCACCGAGAATCCAGTTTCCGTTCTGACCAAGTGCTTCATGAGGAACCATCAGGAAAGCGGCCATTGCGATGGCGCAGACCAGGAAACCGACACGGATATGTTTTGCAGCAGATTTATGTACTTTATCGGACATAAAGCCGCCGATCGGTCCACCCACCATCTTCAGTCCGTACTGGTTGATGATGCCGTACATGCCGACAGCAGTAGCTGGGAGCATGTAAATCTGATTTAAAAACGGAATGAAATAGGTCAGTCCGCAGTAAATGCAGTATACAACAAATCCATTGAGTGCAACAGCCCAGATATCAATATTTTTCAATGCCTGGACCATACCGCCGAAAGCGGCCTGCGCACGGTTCTGCTCGTTTCCGTTTTTATCGGTACGTTTTTCATCGTTTGGCACGAAAATCAGACAGAGGACGCCGGCAGTTGCGGTAACTGCGGATAAGAATAACAGACCACCTCTTAAGGCTGGAGCACCTTCCCCCATAGCTTTGAAGATTGCCAGTGCACTGGATGCGATGATTACATCGACAATGCCGCGTCCCATTTCCAGAAAGCCAAACATCCGTCCCTGTGTTTTTTCATCGCCAAGTAGCCGGATTGCTTTTAAAAGAACTGGCCAGTAGGTTACTTCTCCTAAAATAGCCATAACGCCGAATGCGATCAGAAATCCCCAGTATCCAGGGAACGTGGAAAGGTAAACGCCAACGGCACCAAGACCAATCAGGGAGCCACCGATCATATATTTTTTGCTGAACATATCACAGATATAGATTCCGAAGATCAGGCCAATGGTCTGAACAATGCCGTATGCGCTTAATGCACCGCCAATCTGCGTGTTTGTGAGTCCCATAAATTGCTGCATGGGAACATAGAACATATCTTTCATAGAAGAAAGCTTAAAAGCGATGCCTCCTGAAAGAGTCAGAATGCAGAAGACAAACCAACGGTTTGGAACTGCTTTCATAGCTTTTTGTTTCATTTCATTACTCATAACTTTTTCTCCTTCCTTAATATCAGTACTGCAGTTTTTTGAATTGCCCGGCATTCCTTGATTCGCTTTTTAGTATATCTGGTTTTTGTTGGGAAATCAATACAAAACACAATAAAACACAGAAAATCAACGAAATACCCAAAAATAAGGTTGGGATTTGTTGAAAATACTGGTGAAAAACAGGATAAATATTGATATAATGGGGAAAAGAAGATTTTGGAAAAGAAAAAGGTGCTAGGAGAATGCAAAAGAATACGTTATAATGGAAGTTAAGTGAAAAAGGCTGCAAATAGGAGGAATATTTATGCTGGCGCAACAGCGGTATGACCGGATTCTGGAATTATTAAATAAGAATGGCATTGTACATAATGCGGAGCTTGTAAAGGAAATGAAGGTTTCTTCGGAGACAGTCCGGAAAGATATGGATGCGTTGGAAAAGCAGGGAAAGTTAAAGCGCGTACATGGTGGTGCGCTTCCGGTATCCGGAAAACAGATGCAGGTTCAGAAAGAAGACTATATTTCTTTAGAGGATAGAAATACCAGCCATATGAAAGAAAAAGCTGCGATTGCTGCCTATGCAGCAGAGTTTGTCAGAGAAAACCAGGCAGTCGGACTGGATTATGGAAGCACAAGTCTTGTTATGGCAAAGGAACTGGCACGCAGATTCACTAGTCTGACTGTAGTGACCAACTCTATCCAGAATGCCGTGATCCTGTCTGAATGCCCTGGATTCACCGTGATTCTGGTGGGGGGAATTTTGGATAAAAAAGAATTATCACTGGGAAATGATTTTTCCCAGACATTGGAGAGCCTTCATCTCGATATCCTGTTTATGTCAGTGAGCGGAGTGCATCCGCAGGTCGGGCTGACAGATCAGGGATTAAGTGAGGCGAGAGTGCAGAAACAGATGTGCCAGATCGCAGACAGGACCGTGGTGCTGGCTGATTCCGGAAAGTTTGGAAAAGCCAGTCTCGTAAAGCTTTGTGTCTTAAATGAGGTGGATGATATCATTACGGATTCGGCAGTTGATGAGCAGATCAAAGAGGCGGTGAAGCAGACTGGTGTCTCCCTGCATGTAGTGCCTGCGGCGGAGTGATCTCTTTTCAAAAAATCGGAATTACTCATCCATACAATCTAAAAACTGAAGAAGTGCAGCCCTCTGTTTCGGACTCATCTGGTAGATCCGGGCCAGAAGCGGATCCTGCCGGAGGTGAAGCTCGAGGGAGTCATCAAAAAAGTCTCGCAGGGAAATGTCCAGTGCTTCACATACATAGGAAAGAACCTCTACTGTGGGGTTCTTTTTTCCTAATTCCACATCCCTCAGATAACTCTGGGATATGCCTGCCATTGTCGCAAGACGGTTTACACTATATTGCTTTGCATTTCTGAAAAAGCTGATTCTCTTACCAATATCCATGTGTGTACTCCCTATAAACTATAGAGATAGGATAACAAATTTAAGGTGAAAAAATTACATCTATAACAATTGATGATTATATCTATAGATGTTATAATGAGACTAAATCAGGTACAAAGGGAGTATGGTTATGGTTGACGAAAAGGGGATGGAGCAGTCTGATGCCTTACTGGCGGCCAGTACAAAAAGTGCGTGCATGAAGCTGCTGGCTTTGGCAGAAGATTGCCGGAAGGCTCTTGTGCAGGTTCTGGAGCTTTTGCAGCAGTATTATCACGCAGACCGGGCTGTTTTTCTGGAATGTGAAGAGCCGGAGACTGTCACTGGGGAAAATACACCAGAGGACAAGCAGCGAGAACTGATTACGGCAGCCGTGCAGTACGGGGAAAACTGTTACGGAATTCTGCAGATCAGGCATGCCCAGTTAAAAAACCGTGATCCGGAGCTAGTGGCAGAGGTTGCCCAGGTTCTTGCTGCTGAGATTGGAAAACAAGAGAAGCAGGAGTATCTGTTACGGCTTTGTTATTTGGATCAGCTGACCGGGATCCGGAATAACACGTCCTACATTCACAGTCTCAAAAGTCTGATGAAAAAAACAGGCAAGTCACTTGGGGTTGCCTTCGCAGATCTTAATGGCTTAAAGTATCTGAACGATACCTTTGGCCATGAATATGGAGACCGTGCCTTAAAGCACCTGGCAGAAGTGTGCAGGGAATATTTTGCAAAAGAGCAGCTTTTCCGGATCAGCGGAGATGAATTTGTGGTGCTTTGCCCAGATATAGACCGGAAGGAATTTATAAAACAGGCTGAGAGACTGAAAGAACGGCTGATGCATCAGGAAAAGGAATTGGCTGCCTTCGGTTACCTCTGGAACGATGGAACCGTCAGTGCAGATGAGTTGATCCACAAAGCGGAACGTCTGATGTATGAAGAAAAACAGCTCCATTACCGGGATGGCATGCGAAGGGTACAAGAGTGCCCACAGTATGCCGGACAACTGATTCTGCGGGAGCAGACGGAAGCATAGGAAAGAAAGTCTCAATTGGGAAAGAGCAAATTGTATCAAAAATACAAATAATAGAAACAATATATTCAGAAAATACAAGAAAAATAGAAAAATATTTTGAAATAATGCTTGACAAATTGTACTTAATGAAGTACAATGAAGACAACAAAAAACAAGAGAGGAAAAAAACAAAAGAACAAACGAAGAGAAAAAACAAAAATCTTCAGAACATGGAGGGCGGTCCAATGGGTTATTAAAATTTACCAGTAGAAAATCTCTTAACGAGTTTACATAGATGTAATCGAAGGAGGGAGATTCCAATGAAAGGCAGAGGCCCATAGCAATTTAACGAAAAAGCGAAAAACAAAATAATGGAAAGAGAGGTTATTAAGTGAAACTTCGGGATATTTCTTAAAAGAGCTATCTGATGACGAGAAAGTCAGATAGCTCTTATTTTGTGTGCATTCCATCGGATGTGGCATTTACAGCACTTCATAGTTTTATGAGATTGTTTGCGGCTGTTATGTTTTTTCACAGATTGTTTTCCTTCAGAAAATACAGGATTTTGCCCAGACAGGTCTGTTCCTGTGAAAACAGTACGTTATGTGTCCCGCCAGTAAGCAGGCATAACTGACTATGCGGAATCTGTTCTGCCATCCATTGCGTATGGGAGGTCTTGATGAGGTCATGGGTTCCGGCTAGAAGCAGGACCGGAGCCTGAATTTTCTGAAGGCGGCCGGGGGAAAGCTTTGGGGAGTCTGTTAAAAGCGTGTTCATCTGCAGCTGGTTGCCGAGCTGTTGATGGAGTTTTCCGCTTGGAAGGACCCTCTGAGCCAGTGTGAGAACGCTGCCAAGCATCAGCGTTCCAAGCCGCACCGGAAATATCAGACCATGCGGCAGGGCATTGCCGCTGGCGGAAATCACTGCAAGCGTACGTTCTGGATAAAGGCTTGCAAATTCCAAGGCAATGTTGGCTCCGTCGCTGTATCCAAAGAGGATGACTTTGGAGATGCCAAGGTGGTCTAACAAGCTGGCGGCGTCGCGGGCCATGTCCTGAATGGTAAAGAATTCTTTTTTGCGTACTGCGGAGTGTCCTGCCTTGCTGCAAAGCAGCTGGGAATGCCCATGTCCCCGGCTGTCCATTAGAATGACCTGATAGGATTTCTGAAGCTTGGAAGCATAGGAATGAAACACATGGTGCGACTGCTGGTTGCCATGGAGCAGGAGTATGGGAAGTCCTGCTCCGGATATTTCATAATAAAGGCGTGCTCCGTTTGTTTCAAAATATCCCCGGTCGGAGCGAAATTTTCGGTGTTTTCCAGACAGCAGCCCGGCAGGTACTGGGATTTGCGGGGCTGACTGCAGAATGTCAGCTGTTTTTTCTTTGATTTTCTGACTGCTTTTGTTGATCGTTTCTTGGATGCTCTTCATGATGTAGTTTCCCCTTTAAAAAAGACTGAACACCTTCACGGATCCCATTCGGGTTCTGGATCTTTACGACTGCGTAGAACATATCCGGGGTCGGGTGCTTTGGCAGATAAATATAGTAGGCTGGTATCCAATCTGTCGGGCTGTATTTTTCTTTGGCCCGGTACAGATCCTTAAATCCGTAACAGTCGTTCAGATTGTCGTAGACGAAACGCAGCAGCCGTTCAACCAGACTGGCTTTTTCATCATCGAGTCCGGCGAGTGGAGCAACGCCGAGACTTCCGTAGTGGATGCCTTCTACGCGGAAGGTCTGGAAAGCTTCGTAGATGATGGTTTCCATGACACCGCTTGGAGCGCCGTTTCCGTGCCGGGTGACATCGGCCATGTAGCCATCTTTGCCGAGAAACGGGACAAAGGCGATGAAGGCAACAATCTTTCCGTCCGCGTCAGCTGCGTAGAAATAGCGTTTATCCATCGGGTTATCCAGTCCGGCTTTTCCCATGGTAAAGGCAAGAAGCGAGCTTTTTTTCTGCCCGAGCCATTCATTGGTCACACGATCGAAGGCATCTTCGATTTCCTTGTTTCGCTGCTCGAGCGGACGGTATTCCAAAACCGTGACACCGGCTTTTTTCGCATGGTTGATATTCATGCGCATTTTTGCCCCCTTTTTGCCGCTGATCTCATAATCTTCAAGGGAAAACCGTGCTTCTTCGCCGCATTTTACATAGCCAAAGCCCTGACGCTTATATTCTTCGAGAAAGTGACCGGTGACACTTAGAAAGAAAAGCTTGTGGGCGCTTTTTTCACAGAATTCCTTAAACTCGGCAAGCAGTGCCGGAAAGTCCGGGTCTGCGCAGACCGGATCGCCGTTGACAATGATGGTATCGCCGGCAACTCCGTAGGGAATGACACCATCTACATTGCGTCCAAAGTAAAGCTGTTTATCGTCCTCCAAGGCGAGATAGGAGCAGCTGTTCTGGCTGTAGAGATTAAGCAGAGTGCGGGCGTGCTGCAGATCCGATTCACGCCGGGTGGATGGGGTAAGCCATGGGCGGACTGCATAAAGCAGGGCGGCCAGAATGCAGGCCCAGCTAAACCAGAACATCACAAGCTCCAGCATGTGGGCGCCATGGGAAACCGGAATGGAGGCACCGTTTCCGAGAAGAATATCGAGGCTTTCTTCAAAGCTGTCGAGCAGTGTATGCCGCCCGCCGCCGAGAATGGGAGTTAAATAATGGTAGCTGATGACTGCGTTGGCAGTGACTCCGACCAGACTGAGGAGCATGATAAAAAGCCCGCGTTTCCGGTTGGTTTTGGAAGCCGGACAGCAGAAGTCGGAGCGGAACCAGAAAAAGACCAGAAACAGGATCACGTCAGATGCCATGCACGCAAGGGAAAACAGGTCTGGAACATGGGGAATGTTACTTACAAAATCCAGCAGCAGAAGTGCCTGGGTAATGAACCGTGCGGCATGCTTCCGTTTCCAGAGCTGCATGCAGAGGAAGAACAGTACGACAGAGGAGGCACGCTGGACCATCCAGTCCATTTCTGTGGAAACTAACAGCGCGGCTTCGGCTGGCAGGTGATGAAAAAAGCTTAAGGCGAACATTCCGAGTGATAAAAAGCCTAAGATCAGAATACAAATATTTTCCACCCGGATGCGAAGAGATTGTGTCATGGAGATACTTCCTTTCTTTCATCAAAAACGGATTACTGTTGTTTCAGATATTCGTCCGTTGTCATGCATTCGGTATGGAGCGGCGCAAAGTAAGAGACGATTTTTTCAGTTTCCTTTTTGGAGTCCCCGGTGAGTCCGGCAACGGCATCGGTCAGGTAGATGACCTTACATCCGGCATCGATGGCAGCAAATACGGTGGAGAGCACGCAGCATTCAGCTACCACGCCGGAAATAATGATCCGGCTGGCTTTTCTTGCAGCAGCCACAACCTCTGGAATGGCAAAGGAAGAGTAGACATCCTTTTTGTAAACCGGCCAGATTTTGGTCCATGGAAGAAATTCCGGCATCATCTCATTCAGCCATGGGTTGGCATTGATAGAAGCATTGACCCGGTTGTATTCGGTCCAGACACCCTCTGGGTGCTCCGGTGCCAGATATTCGGTGAAGATGACTTTCTCTGGAGCATTACTTTTTAAAATGAGCTGGATGGAAGCGGAAGCAGCTTCTATGCCTTCGCAGGCCCATTCCTGCCCTTTGGTGTAAACATTTTGCATATCAATGACCAGAAACAGATCCTGGTTTTTCGATTCGGATTGCTTCATATGAAATTCCCTCCTAACTAAAATATAAAACACAGTATAGTTTTAACACAGAAAAAACTCAAGTCCAACTGCTTGTTATTTAATTAACAAACAGAGCTCTGATTACGCGCTTTTCATTGACTTTACCTAAAGTTAATGCTATCTTTATCATAAATTGTTGTTAAATTCGCAATTGAGTATACATTTTGAAGGGAGGGTATGAAATTGGAAGAAAATCAGCAGACACATTCCAGTAAAGTGCTGGATGTTCCGACTGCGAAGATGCCGCATATCCAGCTTCCGGAAAATCTGGGAATCCGCTATGCCGTGCTTCCGGGTGATCCGGCAAGGGCTGAGCGGGCAGCAGGGTATCTGAAGGATGCAAAGCTGCTTGCATGGAACCGGGAGTACAAAAGTTACAGCGGTTTCTGGAATGGGGTTCCGGTTCTGGTCATGTCTACCGGCATGGGAGGACCTTCCATGGCGATCGCGGTGGAAGAACTGCGAAAGATTGGGGTGACGGCGGCAATCCGTATTGGAAGTTGTGGTGCACTTCAGCCAGAAGCAGGAGTCGGTGACCTGGTTATGGTCGAAGCCGCTGTGCGCGATGAGGGAACGTCCCTTGGCTATGCGCCGCTCAGTTATCCGGCTGTTGCTGACCACAGGCTTTTGACTGCCTGTGAGGAAAGCGCAAGCGAGGCTGGTTACCGGTTCCACACGGGAATTGCCAGAAGTCACGACTGTTTGTATCGCGATGACAATCCGGCCATCTATGCGGACTGGGCGAAAAAAGGAGTCATGGCATCGGACATGGAGACGGCAGCACTTTTTGTAGTCGGCCGGATCCGTGGAATGAAGACGGCTTCTATTTTAAATGTCGTGGCAGCCTGCAAGGGCAATGTGGCAGAAAACATTGGCCGCTATGTGGACGGCGAGACATTGACGGCACAGGGCGAGGAGCATGAGATCCTGACGGCATTTGCGGCATTGGCAAAGCTGGACGCCTGACAGGAAACGCAACTGGCAAAAACGAATCCCGGGCCATCCGGTGAGCAATATGCCAAAACGGAATCCCGGACCATCCAGTGAGCAATATGCCAAAACGGAATCCCGGACCATCCAGTGAGCAATATGCCAAAACGGAATCCTGGATGATCCAGCCGGTAATGAAACAAAACATATCGTTCCGGAAAACGGAACAAAGAAGGGAAAGGGTGTGTGAGTTATGAACAATTTATTTAAAACAAAATTTGACGCGGCAGTGATCGTGCTGATCCCGGCCTGCATCGGTATCAACTATCTTGGAAAACTGTTTGCAAGTGTGTTAAAGCTTCCGCTGTGGCTGGATTCCATCGGAACCTGCATTGGCGGCTGCCTGGGAGGCCCGATCATCGGCGCGATCTGCGGAGCAGCCAACAACCTGATCTACGGCTTTTCAGCAGGTGATAACATTACCTTAATTTATGCGCTGACCAGCCTTGGCATTGGCGCGGCCGTTGGTATTATGGCACGTCTTGGATTTATGAAGTCCTTCCCGAAGGCAATCTTAACAGCATGTGTAGCCGGACTTACCGCAGTTGTGATTTCCACCCCGTTAAATGTTTTATTCTGGGGCGGCACCACAGGAAATGTATGGGGCGATGCGGTATTTGCAGCAACCCAGGCAGCATCCATGCCGGTATTTTTAGGCTCCCTGTTAGATGAGGTTGTGGTCGATGTGCCGGATAAGCTCATCACCCTGATCGTGGTCTTCTTTATCTTAAAGGGACTGCCGAACAAGCTGACCACACTGTATGAGGCAAACTCCGAGATTGAAACCCTGGATTAAGTGCGAAACCGTTTTATTGAACTTAGGTGACTGGGAAGGTACTGAAACAGTTACGAGTTACGAACTTAGAATAAGGAAATGCTTCTGCCTTGAGACAGGGCAGAGGCTGGGAAATAAAACATGAAAAGTATCAGTCTTTTTGTAGATAACGGGACCTACCTGACAAAGGTGCATCCCTTCACCAAATTAATGTACATTGCCGCGGCGATCAGCATTCCGCTGATTTCCGGGCGGCTGTGGATGTTCGGCGTGTTTATCGCAGTCAGTCTCTTGGTGCTGGCGAGTGGAAAAATCTTAAAAAAGACCGTTCCGCTGATCGCGTTTTCCTTTACGATCCTGCTGACTATTTTCCTGATCCACGGATTGTTTAACCAGAAAAATGAAAACGTCTTGTTTCAGATCGGCGGTTTGAAGTTTTACCGGGAGGGCATGTTGTATGCCCTCCGTATTGGTCTTAATATCTTAAACATGCTGCTTTCCTTCGCGGTATTCGTTCTTTCCACCAAACCGTCCGAATTTGTGGATGAACTGGAAAAGCGCGGATTTTCCCCGCGGTTTGGCTATATCGTTACTTCGGTATTCCAGATCATCCCGCAGATGATGGGAACCATGAACACGATCATGGATGCCCAGCGGAGCCGCGGACTCGAGACCGAAGGAAACTTAAGAACCCGTGCCAGGGCATTTCTTCCGCTGATCTCTCCGGTGGTCATGAGCTCCCTGATCAATACCAGAGAGCGTGCCATTGCCCTGGAGGTGCGCGGATTTGGCGCTGGTAAGAAGAAAACCTGGCTGGCAGAGCGAACCCCGCATAAGGGTGACCGTGCGGTCACAATTTTGCTCGGACTCTGCATTCTGGCGGCTGTGGTATGGAGGATCGTAGGATGTCTGTGATAACCGTTGAAAAATTACGTTACCGTTATCCCCACACAAAGGAGCTTGCGCTCGATGGCGTTGACTTTTCGGTGGAAAAGGGCGAGTTCATCGGCATCATCGGGGAAAACGGAGCCGGAAAAAGTACGCTGAGCCAGGCAATTATGGGGCTGGTTCCGCAGTTTTATAAGGGCGCCTACGGCGGCAAGATCATGGTGGATGGGCTCGAAGCCGGAAAAACTCCGGTGGCACAGCTTTGCGGCCATGTGGGGCTGGTATTCCAGAACCCGTTTAACCAGCTGTCCGGCGCGAAAGACAATGTTTACGAAGAAGTGGCATTCGGTATGCAGAACCTTGGCGTTCCGGCCGAAGAAATGAAAAAGCGGGTCGAGGAGGCCTTAAAGCTTCTGGATATCTGGCAGTACCGGGACCGCAATCCGTTCGATCTTTCCGGCGGTCAGATGCAGCGTGTCGCCATCGCCAGTGTGCTGGTCATGCGGCCGGATGTCATGATCTTAGATGAGCCGACCTCGCAGCTGGACCCACAGGGAAGCGATGAGGTCTTCCAGGCAGTTGAAAAGCTGACGAACTCCGGCATCACCATTTTGATGATCGAACAGAAGATTGAGAAAATGGCAGCTTACTGTGACCGGATCTTACTGCTTCACAAGGGAAAGCAGATTGCATTTGACACGCCGCAGAAAGTATTCTCCCTGAAAAACCTGGAAGAGTACGGAATCCTGGCACCGGCATTTACCCGCATCTGCAAAGCCGAGCAGGTGACACTGCCGGATGGAACCTATCCGGTGACGGTGGAAGAGGCTGCCGGGGTGCTGAAAGCGAAGCACGGAAGCGTAGGGAACGCCGGGAATGCGGAAGATGGAAAAAGCGTGGAAAAAGTCGGAAATGTGGAAACAGAGCAGTTTTGTATCGAAAACCTCGATTTCTCCTACCTGGCCGACGTTCCGGTCATCAAAGCACTGAATATGAAACTGGACAAGCGTCCGACTGCCATCATCGGTCAGAACGGCGCCGGAAAAACCACACTGGTGAAACTTTTAAAGGGCTTGTTAAAGCCGGTCTCCGGAAGCATTTATTTCCATGGGGAAGATATTTCCGGCAAGACCGTGGCTATGCTGGCTGGCAATGTCGGATATGTCTTCCAGAACCCGGATGACCAGATTTTTAAATACAACGTGATGGATGAGATCCTGTTTGGCCCGTTAAATATCAGCATGGACCCGGAGTGTGCGAAAAAAGAAGCAGAGCGGGCACTGGAACTGACCGGACTAAAAGGAAAAGAGAAGGAGAACCCGTATGATCTGGAGCTTTACGAGCGGAAGATGACGGCGATTGCCTCCGTCCTCGCCATGGATACCGATGTGCTGATCTTAGATGAGCCGACCATCGCTCAGGACTGGAAGGGCAGACAGATCATCGGCGGCATCATTCGGAGCTTGGCAGAACGCGGAAAGCTGGTCATCGCCATTCTCCATGACATGGATTTTGTGGCAGAAAACTTCGAGCGCGTCATCATCATGGCACACGGACAGGTGCTGGCCGACGGAACCGCAAAAGAGGTGTTTGCTCAGGAAGAAGCACTTCAGAAGGCCCGTTTGCAAAAGCCGTATGTGATGCAGCTTTGCGAGGCGCTTGGATATGAGAAGAGTTACTTAACCGTGGGAGAAATCCTGAAAGACCAGAAATAATCCTTCTTTAACAAATGAGCACTTAAGAAATGAAAGCGATATTTTCAAAACCCCTGCTTGATGCAGGGGTTTTCTTGTGGTATAATTTCCAAATATCCGCTTATAGTTTATTAATTAAAGGAGTTTATTATCTTATGAGCAAAAAACATACGAAGCGAAGCAGCTTCTCCGGAAAGCTCGGTTTCGTGCTTTCTGCGGCAGGCGCTTCGGTAGGACTGGGAAACATCTGGCGTTTCCCGTATCTGGCAGCAAAATATGGCGGCGGCATCTTTCTGCTGATCTACATTCTGCTGGCATTAACCTTTGGCTACACCATGATCGTGGCAGAGACATCCATCGGCCGCATGACGAAAAAGAGTCCGGTTGGTGCATACCATACGTTCGGAAAGTCTGGCTGGTTTTCCTTGGGCGGTTGGATCAATGCAATCATTCCGATTCTGATCGTGCCGTATTATTCTGTCATCGGCGGCTGGGTTATCCGGTATCTGTTTGGCTATCTGACCGGGCAGGGTGCGCAGCTTGCGGAGAATGGTAATTTTTCCGCATTTATTTCGAATGGGGCAGCAACCGAAATCTGTTTTATCGCATTTGCATTTTTCACCCTGTTTATTATCTATGCGGGTGTGAGAAACGGGATTGAACGTGTATCTAAGTTTATGATGCCGATCCTGATCGTGCTCTCCATCATCATTGCAGGTTATTCCATGACCCGGCCGGGGGCAGGCGCGGGAATCAAATATTTCCTGGTGCCGAACGTAGAAAACTTTTCCTGGATGACCGTGGTGACAGCTATGGGGCAGATGTTCTACTCCCTGTCCATTGCCATGGGAATCCTGATCACGTTTGGTTCTTATATGAAGCGCGATGTTTCGATTGAAGCATCCACCGGAAATGTAGAGGTATTTGATACCGCGATTGCCATTATGGCAGGACTGATGATCATTCCGGCGGTGTTCGCATTTACCGGCGGTGATCCGGATACTCTGCAGGCAGGACCGGCGCTGATGTTCATCACCATTCCGAAAGTATTCGCAAGCATGGGCTTTGGAAGTATTGCAGGCGTCTTATTCTTCCTGTTGGTACTCTTTGCGGCAGTTACCAGTTCTATCGCGCTGACGGAGAGTGCAGTGTCTACTTTTGAGGACGAGCTTGGCTGGAGCCGGAAAAAGGCTACGGTCATGATCGGTGGCATTATGCTGGTACTTGGAACACTTTCCTGCCTGGGATACGGTCCGTTAGCAAATGTAACCATCATAGGTATGCAGTTTCTGGATTTCTTTGATTTCCTGACCAACTCGGTCATGATGCCGATCGCAGCAATCGCAACCTGTCTTCTGGTGTCCAGAGTCATTGGAATCAAACGGATCGAAGAAGAGGTGCTCCATGGGGAAGGCAAATTCCACAGAAAGCAGGTCTTCAACATCATGGTGCAGTACCTATGCCCGGTATTTGCAGTCATTATCCTGATCAGCTCCGTGGCCAATGCGTTTGGGTGGATCTCAATGTAATTGAATTTAGAATCCCCGTTGCTGTGTGCGCGTGCATGCATGGCAACGGGGATTTTTTTCATTGCATTGCATATTGGAGAGATGCCGGTGGCGTGTCTGCTGATTCTGTCTGGAAATTGCAGAAAAGTTAGGAAAACGCAAAAGAAAATTGCGGGGTTATAAAGAAACTGTTATCAAGTCATACAGAACCCGTTAAGGGTCATGAAAACCTATTCCCATTTGTCTCATCTCTGAATAAAATACCAGAGGAGACAAAAAAGAAAGGGGATATGGGAATGTTCACATTATTGATCCTGATTATTTATGCAATCATCGGAGGCGTATCGACACTGGCTATGGTCATTGGAATTCCGGGTGTACTCGGCTGGAAAATTTACCGGAAGGTAAAGTACCATATTCCGGTCATGAAATAAACGTGAATAAGAAAAATATAAAGCTGGCAGCATGTTTCGATTTTCAGGGGAACATGCCGCCGGCTTTTAAAATACTTGAACTGTTGTTTTGCAGTTAAGTGGCGGGAGAGCGACCTCTACATAGATAAAATGGTGGCAACCAGTTTCTTACACTGCACAGGCAGACTGGATGGAATGGCATATTTATTCACAGAATGACCCTGACGGGGAGAGAAAATCTCTGGTCAGGGTCATTTTTTGCACAGCATATTGAAGTAAAATCAGTGGTATGTTCGCTGATTTGCGGTCTCAAAAAGAAAAGTGGTGGCGGCAATCGGAATATCCGTATATAATGAAATCAGGAGGAAGAATTGTGGAAAAAGAATTTTACATAAAGGATAAGACGCCACTGCAGTATTTGCAATCCATTGTAAATTTTGAGCGGTTTCAGACGTATTTACAGGAGAAAGATCTTGGCAGTGCATATAATTATCTAAACAATATCTATATGGTCATGCTGGATACAGATCAAGATACGAGGGGCGAAGCAGTCGGAATTTATGAAAGACATTTGGAAGAAATTCATAAGCAGATTGGGACGCTTAAGTCATTAAAAGAAAAAAGAATGAGTATCATAAAACCAGATGATCCTTTGCTTGGCAAAGTACATCTGGAAACCTTGAGGGAATCTTTGATCCATGCTAGTATTGCATACCTGTCTAACGTAGATTCGATTCGTTTTGAGCGGACATACGATGGACTAATGATCGACCGTCATATGAATAACATCCCGGAGCTGGCTTATGAGGACCGGTATTATAAAACTCCATATGCCATATTTTCGAAATACATACAGTTTTTTGCAGATACGATCTCCATGCTTGCAACGGCGGAAGAGTACAATCGATTGCCGCAGACTATTAAGCATGTCATTGCAGCGAATAATTCTGGAAAACCGAATGGGGCGAAGCCTGCATTTGATCAAAAAAAGAACAGCAATATAAAAACAAAGAAAAATGTTCGTCACAATCATGGCGGGCGAAAAATATGGAATTTTTTCAAGATAACAATTGTGATATGCCTAGTCTTTATCTTGAAAATTTCGAATACCGGGAAGAGTAATACCTATCAGTCTGCAGCGGGTGATACCAATACAACGGCAAGAATGGATAACGCAATACCGCAGCAAATTGCAGATAGGAATACCATGCCAGCAAAATTATTATTCGATGACCGTCAGCCGGACATGCAGCAACTGGCAAATCGTGTTTCTGAAGAAAACGTAAAAATACAATACGAATGGGAATCTCCTTCTGGATCATGGAAAAATGGAATGACCATGGAATTAAATATGGGTGTCTATATGTATTATCGCGGGTTACCACGCCAATATTCCAATGATTGTAAAAATTATATTTCTGATGAATACACGGTCAGCATGTTAAAACGCACGAATGAGACGATCGATGAGCTGTGTGAAAAAGAAAACATGAGCAGCGAATGGGCAAAGGTGCAGGAAACGGTTGCATTTGTACAGGCGATTCCATACAAGACCGATGAGGAATCGGTAGGGCAGGAAGAATGGTACAAATATCCGTATGAGACCTTGGTTGATCAGTGCGGGGATTGTGAAGACAAAACATTCCTGCTTGCAGGACTTCTGAAAGAACGGGGATACGATGTTGTTATCCTTATCATGCCCGACCATATGGCGCTTGGTATTGCAGGCACGGATATTCCGGGAAGCTATTATGAACGGAATGGGAAAAAGTATTACTATGTGGAAACGACATCTTCCGGGTGGAAAATCGGAGATATCCCGAATGAGTATCGTTGTCAGAAGGCAGAAGTCGTTCCAATTGTGTGATTGGGTTACATGAGTTATCTAAACAGGTGGAGGAATTACGTCTATGAAAATAGAACATATCGCACTGTATGTGAATGATCTGGAAAAGACGCGGAATTTTTTTGTGAAATACCTGGGTGCAAAATCAAATGACGGGTATTATAATATGCGGACAGGATTCCGGTCTTATTTTCTTTCTTTTGATGATGGGGCGAGACTGGAAATTATGAATAAACCGAAAATGTCAGATTTACCGAAAAATCTAGACCGGACAGGCTACGCACATATTGCGTTCAGTGTTGGCAGCAAGGAAAATGTGGAGCAAATTACAGCCAAATTGCAGGATGCTGGCTACGAAGTGATCAGTGGACCGAGAACAACGGGAGACGGCTACTACGAAAGCTGTATCGTTGCCATTGAGCAGAACCAGATTGAGATTACGGTGTAAAATCGTTAAATACAGTTATTGCAGCAGATTTTGCCGATTTGAAATGCGGAGGATTGGCAAAATCCGTTGCTGTTTAACAGTAACAGGATAAGAAAGAGCAGGACAATAGGATGAATACAACAGAGAACACGAAAAAGGATGAAGGCCTGATCGGAAATGAAAAAATTGAGGAAGCGATTGTTGCATTGCAGCAGGAACCGAGCGAAGAAATGTTAGCCCATGCTTTGACAGTGATCCGCCGGCGGATGCGGGAACAGGGACAGGTTATTCTGGCGGTGGATATGCCGCAGGATCAGAGCGGAATGCCGCAGATGATGGCAAATCCAGCAGCTCCGATGCAGATTCAGGCAGTGCAGACCGCAGATGGAAAAGCATGGTGGGTGGCATTTACCAGCTTTGAAGAGGAATTGCGCGGTGCGGATCAGGTGAAGTCCACGTTTCTGGCTGATCTGGAGCAGATTTTCCGGACAGCACTGACGGTGAACGAAATCGAAGGAGTCATCTTGAACCCTTGGAACCGCACGATGATGTTAAACAAAAACCTGATTCAGATCGTGTTGGGGGATTCATAGAAATTTGGTAACTGTTCAGTAGGTCTGCGCATTTACTGCGCTGACCGTAAGAAAACATAGGATGGCAGGCAAAAATCCCATTGCCGTAGGCAATTTTTCATGGATTTTTGCTCGTGACTGTGAAGGTACTGAACAGTTACGAACTTCGGCAGGTTCTGAAAGTGCTTGCCATAAAGATAAAATAGAATGTCTGTTCGATATTTGCCTTGCGTCAGGCAGTTTGATATGCTAGAATAAAAAACATGATAAAAGGATATTAGGAAAGGTCAGGTCAGTCATTTGTTTTCATATATCAAAGGAACATTAGAAGAATACTGGGAAGATACGGTGGTAATTGAGTCGGGAGGCATTGGGTGGAACATTCACGTTCCGCTGTCTGTGCTGGACCGGCTTCCTCATGTGGGGGAGCAGATGAAGGTTTATACCTCCTTTCAGGTGAAAGAAGACTCCATGACGCTTTACGGCTTTCTAAGCCGTCAGGATTTAAAGATGTTTAACCAGCTTCTCGGTGTAAATGGCATCGGCCCGAAGGCAGCGCTTGGAATTCTTTCTTCCCTCACCCCGGACGATCTTCGCATGGCGATCATGGCGGAGGATGCCAAGGCAATCGCAAAAGCACCGGGTATTGGCCCGAAGACAGCAAAGCGTGTGATTTTGGATTTAAAGGACAAGATTAGCATGGATGATGTGCTCCCGCTGCAGTTTGCGGGTGGACAGGCCGAGGCAAATGTTGCTGCAGCGGCTTCTGGTGTGGATGGAGCAGGAAAAGAGGCGATTGAAGCACTGGTTGCTCTTGGTTACTCACCGACAGAAGCAACCAAAGCTGTGCGGCAGGTAGAAATCAAGGAAGGCATGAATGCGGAAGCTGTGCTGAAGGCATCGCTGAAATTTCTGGCATTTTAAGATAATAAGCGGGAATCCCCAGTTATTCATTGCCAGTCTGGTTCACCAAAAGCGGGCAGGCATGCAGGTGCAAATCGATTAGAAAATCAGTATTGGAGCAGGAAATGGAACGACGGATCATTACCACTGAGGTGACGGAAGAGGATAAGGTAATAGAGCCAAATCTCCGTCCTCAGCTGTTAGACGAATACATAGGGCAGGAAAAAATCAAAAATAATTTAAAGGTCTACATCGACGCGGCAAAGGCGCGTGGGGAATCGCTGGACCATGTGCTGTTTTACGGACCGCCAGGACTGGGAAAAACAACGCTTTCTGGCATTATTGCCAACGAGATGGGCGTTCATATGAAGGTGACTTCCGGTCCGGCCATTGAAAAGCCGGGAGAGATGGCGGCTATTTTAAACAATCTCCAGGAGGGAGATGTATTGTTTGTAGACGAGATCCACCGTCTGAACCGTCAGGTAGAGGAGGTGCTTTACCCGGCTATGGAGGATTTTGCGATTGATATTATGCTGGGAAAGGAATCTTCCGCCCGCTCTATCCGGCTGGATCTTCCGCATTTTACTCTTGTGGGGGCGACGACAAGAGCCGGACTTCTGACAGCGCCGCTGCGTGACCGTTTTGGTGTGGTCCAGAAGCTGGAGTTTTATACACCGGCAGAGCTGCAGGTAATCGTAGAGCGCTCGGCAGCAGTGCTTGGTGTTGGAATTGATCCGGAAGGTGCTGCGGAGATTGCAAGACGTTCACGCGGAACGCCGCGTCTGGCAAACCGCCTGTTAAAGCGGGTCCGCGATTTCGCACAGGTAAAATATGACGGAGTCATCACCAAACAGGTGGCGGATTTTGCACTGGACATTCTGGATGTGGACAAGGTTGGTCTGGATAATAACGACCGGAGCATTCTTCTCATGATGATCGAGAAATTTGGAGGAGGTCCGGTAGGACTGGAAACTTTGGCGGCAGCTCTCGGCGAGGATGCAGGCACGCTGGAGGATGTTTATGAGCCATACCTTCTTATGAATGGCTTTTTAAACCGGACCCCGCGCGGCCGTGTGGCAACCCAACTGGCTTACCAGCATCTGGACATTTCTTATAAAGAAAGTGAAAAGTAGTTATAGTAACAAAACACTCTTGTTGAGACGGATGGAATATGTTAAAATGAGTGCGAATTGATAGAAACATGTATACAGTATTTTAAATTAATTGATTTATTTTATAAGGAAATTTCATGGAAAAGAAAAATTACACGGAAGTGTTTATAGATGGAACCGTTTTTACGCTGGGCGGCGAGGAAGATGAAGCGTATTTAAGACAGGTTGCAGCGTATTTAAATGAAAAGATCGGAGCAGTGCGGAAACTGGATGGTTTTTCCAGACAAAGCCCGGAATACCAGAATCTGACCATTCAGCTGAACCTTTCTGATGATTATTTTAAAGAGCAGATGCGTGCAGACGGTTTGGAGCAGCAGAAGGAAGAGCTGGAGAAGGATGCTTACAGCTTAAAGCATGAGCTGATCACCACACAGATGAAGCTGGATGCGCAGTCCCGTGAGCTGGAGGTGGCGAAGGCTGCCCCGTTAAAAGACAGGGAGGAACTGGAAACTGCGAAGGAAAAGCTGGAGACAGCCGGGCAGGAAATCGAGGCTTTGAAGAACCGCTGCGAGGCAGCAAGACAGGAGCTTGCTGCGGCAAAAGCAGAGACTGAGGCAGTCCGTCAGGAAAAAGCAGCCGCTGTATCAGCGCAGGAAGCTGCGGTTGCGGAAGCGGAAGCGGCACGTGAGGAAACTGCGTTAGCGAGAAGTGAGACAGAAGCTGCAAAAGCGGAAACAAAGACGGTAGAAGCAAGTCTGGAGCATGCCAGAATGGAACTGGAAAATGCAAAGGCAGAAGCTGAAACTGCAAGAAATGCAATAGAAGCTACGCAGGAAGAAGCAGAAACCGTAAAAAGTGAGGCTGAAAACGTAAAGGCGGAAGCAGAGGCGGCAAGAAGCGAGGCTGAAAACGCAAAGGCGGAGGCAGAAGCGGCAAGAAATGCGGCCGAGAGTGCGAAAGCAGATGCAGAAGCATTAAAGCAGAATCTGAAAGAAAAGACTGAGGAAACAGAACAACTGAAAAAAGATTTGGAAGGAAAATCTGCAGAGTCGGATCAGTTGAAACAGGAGCTGGAGGCAGTACGCGAGGAACTTGCGAAGCTGCAGTCTGAGCAAAGTGCAGCAGAAAATGAGTTGCAGCAGGCTCACTTGAAGAATGCTTCTTCGATTCAGGAATTGTCCCAGCTTAGAACTGAGGCGGAGACTACAAAGCAGGAGCTTAATCAGGCTAGAAGCGAGGCAGAGACTGCAAAGCAGGAGCTTAATCAGGCCAGAAGTGAGGCAGAGACTGCGAGACAGGAGCTTGCCCAGACAAAGGCAGAAAACGAATCTGTGAAACAGGAACTGTCCAAAATCAAAACTGAGGCAGAAAGTGCGAAGCAGGAACTTACTCAGAGCAGAAATGAAGCAGAAAGTGCGAAGCAGGAACTTGCTCAGAGCAGAAGTGAAGCAGAGAGTGCGAAGCAGGAACTTGCTCAAAGCAGAAATGAAGCAGAGAGTGCGAAGCAGGAACTTGCCCAGAGCAGAAGTGAAGCAGAGAGTACAAAGCAGGGACTGACTCAGTTTAGAAGTGAAGCAGAGGCTGCAAAAGAGAAATTGTCCCAGCTCAGGACCGAGGCAGAGACCGCAAGACAGGAGCTTGCCCAGGCCAGAACCGAGGCAGAGACTGCGAGACAGGAGCTTGCCCAGGCCAAGAGCGAGGCAGAGACCGCAAAACAAGAGCTTTCCCAGGCACATGACGAAACGGAAATGGCAGTTATGGAGCTTGATGAGGCACGCGAGGAGAAGCAGAAAGCAGCCGGCGAGCTTGAAAGCATTCGCACGACTGCAGAGGAAACAGCCCGTGAACTGAGACAGACCCGGGAAGCAGCAGAGCATACCGAGGCAGAATTAAAAGCAGCGCTCGCTGAGGCGAAAGCAGAAACAGAGCAGATGCGGATCAAACTTGAAGTAGCACAGAGAGATGGCGAGAGTGTAAGACTGGAACTGGAAACCTTGAAACAGTCAGCATCAGCAGTTCAGCCGGTAGAACAGGCTGCTTCAACTGCAGAGCAGGGAGTGCCAACAGTACAACCAACTGCAGAGAAAAAGCCAGAGCAGGCAACAGAGACTGTAACATCTGCAGCGGCCAGAGAGCAGGTAGCTTCCGTTCTTCCGAAGGCAGTAAAAACACCGGAAGAACAAAAAGAGGCAGACGACCTGGCAAAGCAGGCGGCATTTAGGGCGGCTTTGGCGGCAGCAACACATCCAAACCGTCATTTTATCCGTTAAAGGATACAATATTAGAGTTCCTTTTTGCGCAACGCGTGAACGGTAATGATATCAGATATACAGGGGCAAGAAAGGAGGGACGTTTCGAATCAGATCGGGACTCCCTTTCTTTGCATTGCATATTAGGAAAGCACCGGAGGTGCATCCGCCGATTGGATTTTGCCCTGGAATTGTTAATAGGAGGAAGTTTTGAATTCACGTGTAGAAATCCTGGCTCCGGCCGGGTCAATGGAAAGTATGATGGCAGCGGTCCATGCGGGAGCGGATGCTATTTATATGGGTGGCAGCCGGTTTGGTGCCCGCGCCTATGCAGATAATCCAGAAGAGGATCAGTTCCTGAAAGCGATCGATTACGCACATCTGCATGGCTGCCGTCTTTATATGACAGTCAATACGCTGGTTAAGGAAGAGGAGCTGGACCAGCTTTATGATTTTTTAAAACCGTACTATGAGCGGGGACTGGATGCGGTGATCGTTCAGGATCTGGGTGTGTGGAAATTTATCCGCGAGCATTTCCCGGATCTTCCAATCCACGCAAGCACACAGATGACGGTGACAGGATGGCGCAGCGCAAAAATCTTAAAGGAGCTTGGTGCGACCCGTGTGGTAACAGCGCGTGAGCTTTCTTTGCAGGAAATCGCGCAGATCCGCGATCATGTGGATGTAGAAATCGAGAGCTTCGTCCATGGTGCATTGTGCTACTGCTATTCCGGACAGTGTCTGCTTAGCAGTCTCATTGGCGGACGGAGCGGAAACCGTGGCAGATGTGCACAGCCGTGCAGACTTCCATACGATGTGCTGACGGTAGGTGGGACACCTCTGAAAGGTGCGATCCACCAGATGGCTGAGGTAAAAAAGGCAGCGAAAACATGGGATAACAGGAAGAAAAATGACAAAAAGTCAGGAGATAATCGCTATGTTTTGAGTTTAAAGGATCTTTGCACCCTCGACATTCTCCCGGATGTGATTGAGTCCGGCGTCTATTCCTTAAAAATCGAGGGCAGAATGAAGAGTCCGCGTTACACGGCCGGTGTCGTGAGCATTTACCGCAAATATGTGGATTATTATCTGGAACATGGCCGGGACGGCTATAAGGTAGATCCGGCTGACCGGAAAATGCTGCTGGATCTGTTTGACCGTGGTGGCTTTACGGATGGTTACTACCTCCATCACAATGGCCGGGAGATGGTCGCATTAAAAGAAAAACCGGCGTTTCGTGAAGGAAACCAGGCATTGTTTGACCGTTTGGACCGCGATTATGTGAATAAAAAGAAGCAGGAGCCACTTTCCGGTCATGTGACGGTAAAGGAAGGTGAGCCGTTGAAGTTTGCACTCTGGTGTGCAGCGCCGGAGCTGCTTTTGGAAGAAGCTGCTGATCAGAATCCGTATGTGGAAGTTACGGGAGCAGAGGTTCTGACGGCGCAGAACCAGCCAATGGGCGAGGAAAAACTGTTAAAGCAGTTGAACAAGACGGGAAATACACCGTTCTATTTTGAAAATCTGACTGCGGAAATCTCTGGAAACTGTTTTGTACCGGTACAGGCATTGAATGAACTGCGCCGGGAAGCCTTAGAGCAGATGGAAGAGAAACTGCTGGCACCTTTTTCCAGAGTGGCAGAGCAGGAGTCTGGTGCAGACAGAACCGCAGAAACTTGTGATAAAACAGAGACATGCGGCAAAACAGAAAAAGGAAGAACCGCAGAAACTGCCGTGGTATCAGAAAACATTCAGGATTCAGAAACACTCCGGATCGTGGAAGCAGCCCAGGAAAAAGCCCAGGAAGCAGCCACGGACAGAACCGGTCTCCACATTTCCCTTGAGGAGCCGCGTCTGTTAAGCACGGCCATTGCCCATCCGGATGTCAGCCGCATCTATCTGGATTCCTGCAGCTTCGGACCGGAGACCTGGGAAACGGCTGTGAAGGAATGCCATGAGCAGGGAAAACAGTGCAGTCTGATGCTGCCTCATATTTTCCGCACGGAAGCGGAAACCTATTTTAAGAAGCATATGGCTGCGTTAAAGGCAGCAGGCTTTGATGAACTGGTGGTAAAATCCCTGGATGAGATCTTCTTCTTAAAGGAACAGGGAGTGGATGAAATCCCCCTGGTTTCCGATGCAAACCTTTATGTGATGAACCATCTGGCCAGAGAGCAGATGGAGCAGCTTGGCATTTCCCGCATGACCCTTCCGCTGGAGTTAAACAGCAGGGAACTGGAGACACTGGGATGTGAGCAGATGGAGCTGTTTGTGTACGGTTACCTTCCGGCTATGGTATCGGCCCAGTGCATTGTGCGCACAACGAAGGGCTGCACGAAAAAGCCGGAGCTTTTAAAGATGAAGGACCGCACTGGAAAAGAGCTTCCGGTAAAGAATTTCTGCCGGTTCTGCTACAACACCATCTACAATCCGAGCCCGCTTTCGCTGCTCGGTCAGGAAAAGCTGGTCAGCCGTCTGCAGCCGGGGGCGCTGCGTCTGGCGTTTACCATGGAGTCACCGGAGCAGATGAAAGAAATCCTGGATGCATTCGCGGATCATTTCCTGCACGGAGAAGATACCAAGGACCCGCTGAAAGACTTTACACGGGGGCATTTTAAGAGAGGCGTAGAATAACCGTTTATGATCAATATTGTAATTGAAGTATCCAAATACCTGATGATCCTTCTGATCGCCGCATACACTTATTGGAATTTCAGTTATTTCCGGTTTCATGACCCGGACCGGCAGGGAAGTGTCTGCATCCGGCAGAATATCACGATGTTTCTGATGCATTTTGTCGCATATGCGGTATTGTTTTTAAAATCTGAGGATGAGAGGGTGCTCCTGTTTTATCTGGCCCAGGTGATCTTTCTGGCCGTTTACATGGGGCTTTACAAGATTTTTTATCCAAAGAGGTCAAGACTTTTAGTCAATAACATGTGTATGCTGCTGTGTGTCGGATTCATCATTCTGACCCGTCTGGATTTTGACAAGGCGATCCGTCAGTTTGTGATCGTTGCTATTTCCGCACTGGTGACCTGGATCATTCCATTTATTTTGGAGCGGGTCTGGCAGCTGGCAGAAATCCCGTGGGTGTACGGCTTTGCGGGATTGGCACTGCTGATCGTGGTGTGGGTGATCGGAAACAACAGCTTTGGAGCGCAGCTTTCTGTGAACATCGCGGGCATTGCATTTCAGCCGTCGGAGTTTGTTAAGATCCTGTTCGTATTTTTTGTGGCATGCATGTTTTACCGAGATACGGAGTTTCGGACCATCGCAGAGACAACCGCCATGGCGGCTGCCTATGTGCTGGTGCTGGTGCTCTCCAAGGACCTTGGAAGTGCGCTGATCTTCTTTCTGACGTATCTGACCATGCTGTTTGTGGCAACGGGCAGCTGGCTTTACCTTTTTTCCGGACTCATCAGCGGGTGCGGGGCATCAGTGGTTGCGTACCAGCTGTTTGCCCATGTGCGGACGCGTGTAGCGGCCTGGAAAAATCCGTGGGCAGACATCGATAACCGCGGCTACCAGATCACGCAGTCGCTGTTTGCCATCGGTACGGGTGGCTGGTTTGGCATGGGACTTTACCAGGGTATGCCGTATAAGATCCCGGTCGTGGAAAAGGACTTCGTCTTTGCGGCAATCTCGGAAGAGCTGGGCGGAATTTTTGCCCTCTGTGTGCTGTTTGTCTGCCTTGGCTGCTTTTTGCAGTTTGTGCTTCTGGCAGCGCAGATGCAGGCGCTGTTCTTTCAGCTGATCGCGTTCGGGCTTGCCATGGTATATGCAGTCCAGATTTTTCTGACGGTTGGAGGTGTGACCAAGTTCATCCCGTCAACCGGAGTGACCCTTCCGTTTGTCAGCTATGGCGGAAGTTCTATCTTGAGTACCTTTATCATTTTCGGGGTGATTCAGGGCCTTTACATTCTGAAGCGGAATGATGAGGAGGACTACGATGAAATCGACTGAAAAGAAGAAAACAGGAAAACGCCTGAAGGAAAAGCGGACAGACCGTAACATCCTGTTTATTACTTATGTGATGGTGGGGCTGTTTGTCTGTCTGATGGGCTATTTCGGCTATTTTCTGCAGGTGCAGAGTGAGACGGTCATCAACAATTCTTACAATGCCCGTCTGGACAGTTTTTCGGACCGGATCATCCGCGGAGAGATCTTAAGCAGCGACAGAACCGTCTTAGCGAAAACAAATGTCGCGGAGGATGGAACCGAGGTGCGGGAATATCCGTATGGCAGTTTATTTGCCCATGTGGTCGGTTATTCTGACCAGGGAAAAACCGGTCTGGAATCGCTGGCAAACTTTTATCTGCTAAGCTCCCACATGAATCTGGTGGAGCAGGCAGTCAATGAGCTTTCGGATGTAAAAAATCTGGGCGATCAGGTGGTGACCACGCTGGATGTGCAGCTGCAGCAGGCGGCTTCTGATGCGCTTGGAGACCGGAAGGGCGCTGTTGTGGTAATGGAGCCGGACACCGGAAAGATCCTTGCCATGGTCTCGAAGCCCGGGTTTGATCCGAACCAGCTGAGCAGTCAGTGGGAGAGCCTGATCTCCGGGGATAATACCGAGGCGCAGCTGTTAAACCGTGCATCCCAGGGGCTTTATCCGCCGGGATCGACGTTTAAGATCGTTACGCTTCTGGAATACATCCGGGAGCATCCGGATACCTGGGAAGGCTTTACTTTCGATTGTGACGGAAGTTATGAATATGGAGCCTACAAGATCTCCTGTTACCATGGAACCGCCCATGGGCACCAGTCCCTTTTGCAGGCATTTGCCAATTCCTGCAACGGTGCGTTTGCCAGCCTTGGGCTTACCATGGATCTGGAGCACATGAAGCGCACAACGGATGAGCTTTTGTTTAACCGGGACCTTCCCTTGTCCCTGGCTTACAGCAAGAGTTCTTTTGCGATGGGAACCGGTGCTTCGGACTGGGAGCGGCTGCAGACCGCCATCGGCCAGGGCAACACCCAGATGACGCCGCTTCACAATGCCATGATCACGGCAGCCATTGCCAATGGCGGTGTGCTGATGAAACCATATCTGATCGACCATGTGGAATCCGCAGCAGGAGAAGAGGTAAAGAAATTCCTGCCTTCTTCCTATGGAAATCTCATGACCTCTGCGGAAGCGGATACCCTGGCGATGTTTATGCGCAGCGTAGTGACGGATGGAACCGGTTCGGGTGTCCGCACGGATGCGTATTCCGTAGCCGGGAAAACCGGATCTGCGGAATTTGAAACAGGAAAAGAAACCCACGCATGGTTTACCGGATTTGCCCCGGCGGAGGATCCGAAGCTGGTGGTAACGGTCCTGGTGGAAGAGGCGGGCTCGGGCGGCCATGTGGCAGCACCGATCGCCAGAACAATTTTTGATACCTATTTTTCAAGATAAAATAGAGTGATATACCGTTTACACAAACAATCTTTAGGAGTGACGAAGGAGGAAGGCGCATGTTTCATGCAAAGGAGTATGTGAAAGCAGAAAGCCTTGAACAGGCATACGCGCTGAACCAGAAAAAAAGCAATGTTCTGGTCGGCGGCATGATGTGGCTCAAAATGGGAAATGAAAACCGGAATACGGTGATCGACTTAAGTGGTCTCGGACTCGGTCAGATCGAGGAGACGGAAGAAGAATTCCGGATCGGCTGTATGTGCAGTCTGCGGGATCTGGAACTTCATGAGAGGTTAAACCAGTATTTTGGCGGAGTTTTTAGGGAATGTACCCGTTGGATCGTGGGAACCCAGTTCCGCAACAGCGCTACTGTGGGCGGCAGTATTTTTGGCCGTTTCGGTTTTTCGGATATTTTAACCTGCATGATGGTTCTGGATACGTATGTGGAGTTATACAAGGGTGGAACCGTTTCCTTGGAAGAATTTGCAAAGATGAAATATGAGCGGGATATCCTGGTTCGTATCATCATCAAAAAGGACGGCAGAAAAGCCGCTTATGTCAGCCAGCGCCGTTCCAAGACCGATTTCCCACTGATCGCGGTTGCGGCAGCAAAAAAAGACGATATGTGGTACCTTTCTGTGGGTGCAAGACCTTCCAAAGCAGCGCTTGTGGTACGGCCGGTCCAGACCGGCTGTGAACTTTCGGAGCAGGCGAGGGAAGCAGTCAGCCAGTTTTCTTTTGGCAGTAATCTGCGTGGCAGCGCAGATTACCGGAAGTCTCTGGCAGAAATCTATGTGAGACGGCTGATGGAAGCATTAAATGGGGAGGAGGCATAAGATGAAGATCACACTGATATTAAACGGAAAAAAGACTGAGGCAGAGATCAAGGCCGATACCCTGCTTTTAGACCTGGTTCGCGAAAAGGGCTGTTACAGCGTAAAGCGCGGATGTGAGACATCGAACTGCGGTCTCTGCACGGTATGGCTGGACAAAAAGCCGGTGCTTTCTTGTTCGGTCCTTGCGGCAAGAGCGGACGGACACGAAATCACCACGCTGGAAGGGCTTCAGAAGGAATCCGAAGAATTTGCAGGCTTTCTCGCGAGAGAAGGTGCTGACCAGTGCGGTTTCTGCAGCCCGGGCCTGATCATGAATGTGCTGGCCATGGAGCGGGAACTGGTAAACCCGACGACGGATGAAGTAAGGGAGTATCTGGCTGGAAATTTATGCCGCTGTACCGGATATGCCAGTCAGCTGCGTGCACTGGAAAAGTACTTAAACCGGAAAAAGGAGGCGTAGACCATGGAACCAAAGAAAAAATATGTAGGAACTTCAGTGGTGAAAAAAGATTCAAAAGCACTTCTTTCCGGAAAACCTCTTTACACCGATGATATTGCTCCCAAGGATTGCCTGATCGTGAAACTGCTGCGCAGCCCTCATGCGCATGCATGGATCGAAGAGATCGATCTTTCCAGAGCCTTGAAGGTAGAGGGAATCGAGACGATCCTGACTTATAAAGACTGTTCCCAGAAGCGTTTTACCATGGCGGGTCAGACTTTTCCGGAGCCAAGTCCGTATGACCGCCTGATCCTGGACCAGAGAGTCCGTTTCGTTGGAGATGCAGTTGCGATTGTGGCAGGTGAGACGGAAGAAGCGGTTGATAAGGCACTGCGTCTGATTAAGGTAAAATATCAGGTGTTGGAGCCGGTTCTGGATTTTCACACAGCCAAGGACAATAAGATCCTGGTACATCCGGAGGACAGCTGGAAAAGTCTGTGCCCGGTCGGTGCAGATAACAAACGGAATCTTTGTGCTTCCGACGAGGATAGCAACGGGGATGTCGATGCTATCTTAGCAGGCTGTGCACATGTCATTGACCATACGTATCATGTCAAAGCAAACCAGCAGGCGATGATGGAGACGTTCCGTACTTTTACGACCATGGATGCATATGGCCGCTTAAATGTTACTTCTTCGACACAGATTCCGTTCCATGTGCGCCGGATCGTGGCACATGCGCTGGATATCCCAAAATCAAAGGTGCGTGTCTTAAAGCCAAGAATTGGCGGTGGCTTCGGTGCAAAGCAGACGGTTGTGACCGAGGTGTATCCGGCACTGGTTACGTGGAAGACCGGAAAACCGGCGAAGCTGATCTACACCCGTTATGAGTCCCAGATCGCATCCTCCCCGCGCCACGAGATGGAGGTCCATGTAAGGCTCGGAGCCGATGAAAATGGAATTTTCCAGGCAATTGACATTTATACCCTGTCGAATACCGGAGCATTTGGCGAGCATGGGCCGACCACGGTTGGTCTGTCCGGACACAAATCGATCCCGCTGTACTCCACAACCAAAGCATATCGATTCGCTTATGATGTGGTTTACACCAATACCATGTCTGCAGGTGCGTACCGTGGTTATGGTGCGACGCAGGGCATTTTTGCACTGGAATCTGCAGTCAATGAGCTTGCGCGGGAATTGCATATGGACCCGACGGTCCTTCGTGAGAAAAATATGGTACATGAGGGTGACTTCATGCCGGCCTATTACGGCGAAACAGCAAACAGCTGTGCGCTGGACCGCTGTTTGGCAAGAGCCAAGGAACTGATCCACTGGGATGAAAAATACCCGTGCCGCGATATGGGCAATGGAAAGGTGCGTTCCGTAGGCGTGGCGATGTCCATGCAGGGTTCTGCGATTTCGAACTGTGACGTGGGTTCCATTACCCTGAAGTTAAATGACGACGGCTTCTACACCCTGATGCTGGGTGCTTCCGACATGGGTACCGGCTGCGATACAACACTGGCCCAGATTGCGGCAGATGTGCTGGGGTGTGATCTTGACAATATCGTATCCCATGGTGTTGATACGGATGTTTCTCCGTACGATTCCGGCTCTTATGCGTCCAGTACCGCGTACCTCACTGGTATGGCAGCTGTGAAGGCATCGAAGTCCATGATCCGTCTGATCACCGAAAAGGGAGCAGAGTATCTGGAAAAAACGCCAGAGGAAGTAGAATTTGACGGCGAACGGGTGATGGCAAAGGACGGCTCCGCTGCGATCAGCTTAAAAGATATCGGAAACCGTGCCATGGCGAACAATGGAAAGGCACTCGAGGTGACCGAAAGCCATTCTTCACCGGTATCTCCGCCTCCGTTTATGGTTGGTATCGCGGAAATCGAGATGGACAAGGAAACCTGTGACTTTGAGCTGGTCAACTATGTGGCAGTCGTAGACTGTGGAACCCCGATCAACCCGGCACTGGTCCGCGTCCAGACCGAAGGTGGTCTGGGACAGGGCATTGGTATGGCGATGTTTGAGGATGTGACCCGCTCCGAAAAAGGACAGGTTTATGAGAATTCCTTTATGCAGTACAAGCTTCCGAGCCGTGTCGATGTCGGCAATATCCGCGTGGAGTTTGAGAGCAGCTACGAGCCGACCGGACCGTTTGGTGTCAAATCCATCGGTGAGGTTGTCATCAACACGCCATCCCCGGCGATCGCAGGCGCGGTAGCCAATGCGACTGGCGTGCAGATCCGTGAGCTTCCGGTCACACCTGAGAAGATTTTCCGGGAGCTTCATAAATAAAATAAAGTAACGCAATAAGAAACTTGCAAGTTGTCCGAAATAGAGGTATACTAAAGCCAGTCTATGCGACACACCAACACCGTGTTTGTAACACGGTGCAACAGGAGGAATTGCAATGATAGAAGCAACGAGCTGTGGAGGTGTGGTTATATTTCGCGGCAAGATCCTGGTTCTCTATAAGAATTACAAGAACAAGTATGAGGGCTGGGTCCTTCCAAAGGGAACTGTAGAAGCAGGAGAGGAATACAAGGAGACCGCTCTTCGCGAGGTCAAAGAAGAAACCGGTGTCAGCGCTTCCATTATCAAGTATATCGGAAAGAGCTCTTATTCCTTTAACACGCCGCAGGATATGGTGGAGAAAGACGTACACTGGTATCTGATGATGGCAGACAGCTATTACAGTAAACCACAACGGGAAGAGCATTTTGTGGATTCCGGGTATTACAAGTTTTATGAGGCGTACCATCTTCTGAAATTCTCCAACGAGAAGCAGATCCTGGAAAAAGCCTACAACGAGTACCGGGATTTAAAAAAGGCGAACCTCTGGGGCAGCAAGAAGTATTTTTAAGACTGGTTATAAAAACAGGGAATCCAATGGATTCTCTGTTTTTGTGCGCTACGAATGCGGTATGACTACATTTGAGGACTGCCGCGCAGCAGATAAGATCCGCAAAGCAGGTTTTACCTCTGCATACGTGACGCATAGCAAAGAAAACAGAGAAGTATAAGAAGGAGTTTTGAAAGAAATATGAAGTATGATGTCATCATTGTAGGAGCAGGTCCGGGCGGTATCTATTCCGCTTATGAACTTACCAAAAAGTGCAGCGGCAAGAAGATCGCAGTGTTCGATTCCGGTTATTCTTTGAAGAAGCGTCACTGCCCGATCGATGGAGATAAGATCAAGGCCTGCATCAAGTGCAAATCCTGCTCCATTATGAGCGGATTTGGCGGAGCTGGCGCATTCTCTGATGGAAAATACAATATCACCAACGATTTCGGTGGTACGCTGTACGAGTACATCGGCAAAAAAGTAGCAACGGAGCTGATGGAGTATGTCGACGAGATCAACATGGCTCACGGCGGAGAGGGTACCAAGATGTATTCTACCGCAGGAACCGGATTAAAGAAGGTATGTATCCAGAACCGTCTGAAACTGCTGGATGCATCGGTGCGTCATCTGGGTACCGATATCAACCTGGTTGTTCTGGGCCAGCTTTATGATGAGTTAAAGGACCAGGTGGATTTCTATTTCGAGTCCCCGGTCAGCCACATTGAAAGCCTGGAAGACGGCACTTACCGCGTATGGGTCGGAGAAGAGTCTTACGACTGTGGAAAATGTATTGTTTCCGTAGGAAGAAGCGGAAGCAAATGGATGGAGAAGATCTGTAAGGAACTGGATATTCCGACCAAGTCCAACCGTGTTGACCTGGGTGTGCGCGTAGAGCTTCCGGCTGTTCTGTTCTCTCATCTGACCGATGAGCTTTACGAGAGCAAGATCGTGTACCGCACCGAGAAATTCGAGGATAACGTGCGTACCTTCTGCATGAACCCGAGAGGCATTGTCGTAAATGAGAATACCAACGGTATCGTAACCGTAAACGGACACAGCTACGAGGACCCGGCAAAGCAGACCGAGTGCACCAACTTTGCGCTGCTGGTATCCAAGCATTTCTCTGAGCCGTTCAAGGACAGCAACGGCTACGGCGAGAGCATTGCGCGTCTGTCCAACATGCTGGGCGGCGGCGTTATCGTACAGCGTTTCGGTGATTTGGTGCGCGGAAGACGAAGCACCCAGAAGCGTATCGAGGAGAATATGTTTATGCCGACCTTATCTGCAACTCCGGGCGATTTAAGCCTGGTACTGCCGAAGCGTATCTTAGACGGCATCATCGAGATGATCTATGCACTGGATAAGATTGCACCTGGTACCGCAAATGACGATACTTTACTTTACGGTGTCGAGGTCAAATTCTACAACATGGAAGTAGATGTCGATGAGAACCTGGAGAGCCGCCACAAAGGCCTTTACATCATCGGTGACGGAAGCGGTGTGACCCACTCCCTGTCCCATGCATCGGCAAGCGGCGTTTACGTAGCAAGAAAGATTGCAGAAAGTTTATAAAAGATCGATGAAGTGCGGTTTTCCCTGGTTGTAATATTGGGAAAATGTTACTGTTTACAGGTAGGAATTTTGCTGCACTTCTGATCAGAAAAATGGTTGCCGGATGTTTGTGCAAAGCAGAGAATTCTGCAGCCAGACGTCCGGTAATCGCGTATATGAGGAGAATAGTATGAAATCATCCAATGAACTTCGCACGATGTTGCGGGGCATTGACCGGAAAAGCTATCCGGCATACAAAGCACTGGCCGGGGCATATCAGTTTGGAAGCTATATTCTGGTGATCGACCATGTCCAGGGAGATCCTTTTGCGTCCCCTTCTTCGGTTCATGTGGAAATCCCGTGGAAGGTATCTGGCTTTGCGGAAAACCTGCGGGACCGGGTGTGCAAGCGTGTTGCTTTGCAGGATCATCTGACGAGGCTGTTTTATGCCCAGACAGAGCGCTTCAGCTTCCAGACAAAGGGCTCTGGCAAGAGCGGACTGATTTCTATCAGCCGCTGCGGCCAGGAGGTTTTAGAGCGCAGTGCCTGTGAGATCAGCCGTGACACCATTACGGTGCGCTTTCATGTGGGATTTCCGGCATTTGGACGTACCATCGATGCGGGCGGGCTGGAAAAGATCCTGTTTGAGTTTCTGCCAAAGGCAGTGGAAAAGAGCTTTGTTGCAAAGAATCTGGACCGCCGGGCAGTGCAGGAGGCCGTATGGATGGCAGAAGACCAGGAGGAACTGCGCAGACAGCTGCGGGAGCGAAAGCTGGCTGCATTCGTGGCAAACGGAGCCATCTTACCACGCAAAAGCGGTGTTTCCGACCAGCCTATGAAGGACAGTGTGCCGTTCCTTTCCCCAAAGAGCATGGAAGCTTCTTTTGTGCTGCCGCATCACGGCGAAATCCGCGGGATGGCGGTGCCGGAGGGCATTACCCTCATCGTGGGAGGCGGCTACCATGGAAAATCAACTCTGCTTTCTGCTTTGCAGATGGGCGTTTACAACCACATCGCGGGAGATGGACGGGAGTTTGTCCTGGCGGATGACACGGCAGTAAAGCTGCGTGCAGAGGAAGGACGCTCCATCAAAAATACGGATATTTCATTATTTATCAACGATCTGCCAAACCGCAAGGACACCAGAAGCTTTTCCACCACCGATGCCAGCGGAAGCACTTCCCAGGCGGCGGGGGTTGTGGAAGGAATCGAAGCCGGGACCAGACTTTTCCTCATCGACGAAGATACCTCTGCGACCAACTTTATGGTGCGCGATGACTTTATGCAGCAGGTCATCAGCCGGGAAAAAGAACCGATCACCCCGTTTCTGGAGCGGGCACGGGACTTATATGAAAAGGCCGGGATCTCAACCATTCTGGTAGCAGGCAGCTCCGGAGCCTTTTTCTATATTGCAGACCAGATCATTCAGATGGACTGCTACCGACCGGTGGATATTACAAACCGGGTGAAGGCACTCTGCAAGGAGCATAAGGCACCGAGAACGGAGGCGCCTGGTTTTGTATTGCCAGAGTTTACGGTGGCGTATGGGAAAGAAACTTCCGGTGCAGTGCGGACAATGAGCGATGCGAAGGGCATGGGAGAAGGTGAGGCAGGCTCAGGCTATATGCAGGGACACAGCGAAAAAAGTGGACGCAGCGTGGATGTAGCACAGGAACGCGGCGGAAAACGTGGACACGGTGCAGGTCGTACACAGGAACGCAGCAAGGTGAAAATATTCGGCAAAGATTCGTTCTCGCTCGACCGCGAAACCGTAGACCTGCGCTATGTAGAACAGCTTGCGGACTCAGAGCAGACCGCGGCGCTTGCCTATCTGACCCGCTATGCGCTGGAGCAGCTTGCAGACGGAAAGAGGACATTGTGCCAGATTGCGAAAGAACTGGAAACACAGTATGCGGCAAAGGGCTGGAACCATTTAACCGGATCCTATGTGCCGGGTGGACTTGCAAGGCCGAGAATCCAGGAGGTGTTTGCAGCACTAAACCGATACCGGGGATAAACATTGCATGACGGAAAGACGTCAGAGAAGCGTCTTCTGATTTACCATGTGGAACAACATAAGAGATAAGATTAAAAACGAGATAGAAGAGAAACTACCAAGAGAATTTCATAGGAAAATCCAAGGGAAAATACAAGAAAAAATACGCGACAAAACGTACGACAAGACAGGGATCACACGACAAAACAGTGCTTTCCGGAAGAAAAGCGACAAAAGAGACGCTTGAGGAACCGGTAACAGCAGAATCAGAGCTTGCAAACAGCAGAAACGATGTTACAGCAGAATAGGATCAGTGGAAGAAGGAAAAAATAAAAACATTGGATGATGATGGCTCAGGAGGACGATATGAATACAGAAAACAAAAATTCAGATTACGAAGAACTGATGAAGTATTTAGAAGAGGCTCAGGCATATCAGACTGCCCTGATCCTGTTTGAGTGGGACGATGAGACGCTGGCTCCCGAAGCAGCAGGAAGCCGCACTGCCCGGATGCAGGGCGTGCTCTCCGCTTCTTATCAGCGAATCATGATGGATCCGCGGATGAAAGAACTGGTGGACCGATGCTTAGATGAACTGGAGGAAAGCAGAAAAACGGTTTCGGACGGGAAAACGAAAGAAAAAGAACATCTGCAGACGGCAGAAAATGGAGCGGCATGTTCCACGAGGACAGATGATACAGAACTTACGGAAGAAAACATCCGCCGTGCTATTTTGAAAGCCGCAAAGCGCGAGATCGAGGAAGTCTCCTGCATTCCGCCGGAAGAATACCGCGCTTATCAGGAACTGACTGCAAAATCGACCCGTATCTGGACCAAAGCACGGAAAGAAAACGATTTTGAAGCTTTTGCGCCGGTTTTGCAGGAAATCATCGATTACCAGAAAAAATTCGCCTCTTACCGTCAGAAAGAAGGGCAGAAGCTTTACGATGTCATGCTGGATTCTTTTGAACCAGGTTTTACCATGGAAAAGCTGGATGAATTCTTTGGTCTTTTGAAAGAGCATATTGTTCCGCTCTTAAAACAGGTTATGGAAAGTCCAGTCCGCGTCCAGGACGATTTTCTGGATGGAGATTATCCGGAAGAAAAACAGCGCGAGCTGGCAGAGTATCTGGCAAACTATGTGGGCTTTGATTTTTCCAAAGGAGTATTGGCAGTCAGTGCACATCCCTTTACAACCAACCTTCATAACCGTGATGTGCGCATCACGACGCACTACAAATCCCGTGTGGATTCCTCGGCATTTTCCGTGATTCATGAGAGCGGACACGCCATCTATGAATTTGGTATCGATGACCGGCTGAGCCAGACACCGGCAGGGCAGGGAACTTCTATGGGGATGCACGAATCCCAGTCCCGTTTCTTCGAAAATATTATCGGTCGGAGCGAAGCTTTCTGGATCCCGGTATACGGCAAGCTGAAAGAGCTGTTCCCAGAGCAGTTAAAGGGCGTAGGGCGGGAAATGTTTGTCCGCGCCATCAACAAAGTACAGCCGGGTCTGATCCGCACCGAAGCGGATGAGCTGACCTACAGTCTTCACGTTCTGGTTCGTTATGAACTGGAAAAAATGCTGATCGAGAAAAATCTGGATGTAAAAGAACTTCCGAAACTCTGGGCTGATAAATATGAAGAATATCTTGGTATCCGTCCGGAAAATGATGCAGAAGGTGTGCTGCAGGACATCCACTGGGCGCAGGGATCCTTCGGATATTTCCCGTCGTATGCTCTTGGAAGTGCCTTTGGCGCACAGATGCTGGTACAGATGAAAAAAGAAATGGATTTTGAAAAGCTTCTGGAGGAAGGACGGCTGGATGTGATCCGGGAGTATTTGAGAATACATGTACACCGCTATGGAAAGATGAAGACCAGCCGGGAAATTTTAAGGGATATGACCGGGGAGGATTTTGAGCCGCGGTATTACGTGGAGTATCTCGAGGAAAAATATAGGAAGCTGTACGCAATATAACAAACAAGAAATTACAGAAAAATAAATAGAAAAAAGACCAAAAGAAACAGTGGATTGCTACGAAAAAAATCCCGCTCAGTTATTATAACTGGGCGGGAAAATACTTAAACGATAACGTGTGCTGCTGGAGAATTTTCCAAAGTATTTTCGATATACTTGTTTATGGACATTTGGTGAGCAGTTGTGTAAATGAATAGTTTTTTGTGAAGCTCAGGAGAAAGGCGGATATTGAAGCTACCCTTAAAAGCAATCTCAGGCTCTTTTCCTTCAACTTTGCAGGTTTCCAGATAATCATCGATAGCGCTGTGAAAATCATCAAGAAGGTCCTTAGCACTCTCGCCTTCGTAAGAAATCAGAGAACGAATGCCCATGACTTTTCCATAAAAAATACCATCTTCTTCGGAAAATTCAACGCTGCCGATATAGCCTTTGTACTGAATGGTGTTATTCATATGAGTCCCTCCTGTTCCAAAATTTCTATCAATTGCTTAATCTGATAAGATTTTAATTCTTTTTGTGGGTGTGGTTTATGAAGTAATATGCTTCCATGTTTATCGCTCACAAATACGACGCGAGAACCGCTTGTTTTACCTTTGTTTGAGCGAATATAGTCCAAATATTTTAATAACGTTTCGGCATCATCGAAGGTAAAGTCTTTCGGCTTCGATTTAAGACGTTGAATCAGTTTCTCTTTTTGTCCCATAATATATCCCCCGTTAATTATATTATACGCTGTGATCAAGAAAAGTGCAACTAATAATAGTTGCAAAAGGACGTTTTATATTTTGTTATTTTTTGTTACTTCGTCTCAGCATCATACTCTAGAACACATTCACCAGCACCCAGCCGATTCCGGTAGCGACAGCCACCGCTTTCAGCTGATACTGCCCAATCAAGATCCAGGAGAGAATCACGCGCAGTGTGATATGGCTGCGGAGCCGCTGTCCACAAAGGAATTTGCGAAGCCCTCCACGTGCGTGGCAGCAGTGTAAGCTGCGATCAGGTCAGTGCCGCCCGTGTTGACAGCGCCCTGTACCAGCATTTTTCCGATGTAAAGGCCAGACTGGTGCAGCGCTGTGACGGAGCCAAAATGCAGGGTTTCCCGGAGTCTGTCCGGGACAAGCTGGCAGTCTTTTTTTTGAAACAGCAGTTCCCTATGACTGTGAAGCAGATAAACGATGCAGGCAGGCTGGAAAAACCGGTGCATACCCCAACAAGAGCGAACAAAAACAGATTCATGACCGTTCCCGCGATGCCGATTGCGGCAAATTCACCGGTTCCCGCGAAGCGGCCAATGACGAACGCATCGATGGTATTGTAAAACTGTTGCAGGATATTTCCGAGGATCAGAGGAAGTGCCAGGGTACACAGATGCCGATAGAGACTTCCCTCAGTGAGAGATTTGTTGGTTTGTGAATTCATAATAAAAACTCCTTTTGATGAACATTATTTTCTCCTGTGGTTTTGCCTGTATGCTTCCGCAGGGAACACCTCCGAATGCTTTGGCAGCAGGTTCCGGATTAGTAGAGAACCAGCAGATGCTGAAGACAGGTACGATTGTAAAGATCGTCATTCTGATCTTATATCCAATTACATTATATGCGTTAAACGCAATCGGCTTGATTCGTGTTTAATGTGCTGATTGTTAATGGTCTTGATTTTCTTTCCCATTGAATTTTTTGCCGGAATCTGTGCTATGATTGGTTTAAACGAATCAACGATAAACCAATCAGCGAAAGTGAGGCTATCCTATGGAAATGTTAGAGATCATAAAAAGCAGACACAGCGTCCGCCAGTACAAAGAACATGCAATTGAACCTTCAAAACGAGCGCAGATCGATTCCTGTATCCAGGAGATTAATGCGGAGAGCGGCTTAAACATCCAGATATTTTATGACGAACCGAAGTGCTTTGACTCTTTTATGGCGCATTACGGAAAATTTTCGCATGTGAACAATTACATTGCGATTGTTGGACGCGGGGAAGACCAGGAAAAGGCAGGTTATTATGGAGAAAAGCTTGTTCTGAAATGTCAGGAGCTTGGTTTAAATACATGCTGGGTGGCAATGACCCATGGAAAAGCGCGTGTGGAGAAGAAAATGGGAGAGAAACTTCTCATTATCTTATCTCTGGGCTATGGGGAAAATCAGGGTGTTCCACATAAGAGCAAAGATGTGAAAACGCTTTGCCGCGCAGACCAGGAGACAGACTGGTTTCAGAAAGGCATGGAAGCAGTCTGTCTCGCTCCGACAGCCATGAACCAGCAGAAATTTTTCTTTGAACTGAAAGATGGAACAGTAACAGCAAAATCACTCAGAGGCTTTTATTCCAAGATCGACCTTGGAATCGCCAAGTATCATTTTGAAGCAGTTACCGGACATAAGGTAAAATGATGGACGCAAAAGAACAGATTGAGTAGCTGACGGCTGATTTTGAAAAAAGCAGGAAGATTCTGATTGCGCTGGGCGACGAAAACCGGCAGCACATGATCCTGAAAATGATGAAAATGGGAAACTGCTCTGGAGTGCGGGTCAATGAAATCACGGAAAAGACGCATCTTTCAAGACCGACGGTTTCGCATCACCTGCAGATTTTAAAAGATGCAGGGGTTTTGAAGGTGAGGAGGGAAGGAACGAAAAAATGATATCGATTTTTTGCTTGATTCATCATAGTGAAATCCAGCGCATAGAATACTGAAAAATGTGAACGGTTTATAGGTTGGAACATTGTTATGCCGACGAACCAGAAACTGGAAAATCTTTTGAATCTTTCTCTTGATACAAGCCCGGAGGAACGAAGCCGTTCCTCGGAATTAGAAACTGGCTTTGACCCGGAAGAAAACACCTGGGAGCTGATCGTGAAGTACTCGGGAAATCTGGATGAGGTGAGAAACCTTGGCGCTTCCGTGGAGGAGATGCGCAATGAATATGCGATTCTTACTGTGAAAGAAAGCCAGATACCACTCATCAGTGCGCTTCCACAAATTGAATACATCGAAAAACCGAAGAGGCTGTTCTTTGCCATCAATCAGGCAAAGACAGCCTCTTGTGTGAATATTTTGCAGGAAGCACCACCGAACTTAAGCGGACGCGGAGTTTTGATCGCAGTGCTGGATTCCGGGATCGATTATTTTTACGAAGTCTTCCGAAAGGAGGACGGTTCCACAAGAATCCTGGAACTGTGGGATCAGACCCAGAATCACATTTATACATCCGAAGAGATCAATACGGCTTTAGAAAGCGGAAACAGGGCTGCAGCCAGACAGATCGTTCCTTCTGTGGATGTGAGCGGCCATGGAACTGCGGTTGCGGGGATCGCGGCGGGTCTCGATTCCGGATATCGCGGAATTGCCTATGAAAGCGATCTTCTGGTCGTGAAGCTTGGGACTGCCAGACCCTGTGGCTTTCCTCGCACAACAGAATTAATGCGGGCCGTGAACTATGCTGTTTCGTTTGCCGCAGACCGGTTTTTGCCATTGGTGATCAATATCAGCTTTGGAAATACCTATGGCTCTCACGACGGAACTAGTCTTCTGGAAACTTTTTTAGATGATATTGGCAATTACGGTCGGACGACGATTGTGGTGGGAAGCGGAAATGAAGGCGCCGCGAGTGGTCATACATCTGGTATTTTGCAGATGCGGACAACAGAAACAGTGGAGTTTACGGTTTCTGCGTATGAAAGCAGCTTCAGTATCCAGCTCTGGAAGTCTTATAGTGATCAGTTTGAGATCAGCCTGCAGGCACCATCGGGAGAACAGTTTGGTCCGTTTTCAGAAAATCTGGGTCCGGCACGTTTCCGCTACCGCAGTACCCAGATTCTGTTATATTACGGGAAACCGGGACCCTACAGCGCGGCGCAGGAAATTTATTTTGATTTCATTCCGGATGAAGGAAATTATGTGGAAGAAGGAATCTGGACGTTCTTTTTAAGACCGGTAAGTTTGGTGCGCGGACAGTATGATTTCTGGCTCCCCTCTGCCAGAGTTTTAAATACAGCTACCCGTTTTCTCAGGCCGACACCCGATACGACACTGACGATTCCGTCTACAGCATCGAAGGTCATCACGGTAGGAGCTTATAACAGCTATTACAATTCCTATGCAGATTTTTCCGGGCGCGGATTTACGCGCTTGACCAATCAGGTCAAGCCGGATCTTGCTGCTCCCGGAGTCGGAATCATGGCTCCGGCGGTGAATGGAGGCTACCAGTCCGTCACAGGTACCTCATTTGCGACACCGGTTGTCGTGGGTTCGGCAGCGCTTCTGATGCAGTGGGGAATCGTGAATGGAAATGATCCGTTTTTGTATGGGGAGAAGGTGAAGGCTTATTTGAGACGCGGGGCGAAAAAGCTTCCGGGGATTGCGGAGTATCCGAACCCGCTGGTGGGGTATGGGGGTTTGTGTGTTTCGAATAGCATACCAAAATATCTTGTCTAAAACTCTGTTTTTCCGATGAAATTCGTCTCTAGAAAATCCTGTACCTCTGCCGGAAGTCTTCCTTTTCTCCATACGAGGAGCACTTCTGTTGCCAGGCCGGCGCCTGTGATGGCGCATGCTTTTAAGCTGGAGGACTGGTTTTTCATGGATTCCGGTAAAATGGCTATGCCAAGTCCTTTTTCGGCCATGATCATAGCTGTACGTGCATCTTCGCATGCAAGATAAATATCGCAGATGAGTCCTGCCTGCTCAAAGGCAGAGAGCATATATTTCCGGTAGCGTTGTTACGTCGATCTGACGGTTTTCAAGCTGGTCTTTCAGCGTAAACGTCGAACTTTCATGTACATCGAAGCGGATCTGCGGATATTTTTTCGCGAAACGGAGTAGATAATCCGACATAAGGGAAACCGTAGAGGGTGTCATTCCGATATGAAGCGTTGCAGCCTGGCAGATTTTGTTACCTCGCGTTTGGTAAGGTCGGAGAGCATCAGAAGATTTCCTGCCTGTTCGTAAAGGGTTTTGCCGGCTTCTGTCAGCTGTACCCGCTTGCTTCCGCGCAAAAACAGGGAAACCTGCAATTCTTCTTCCAGCATTTTCATTTGGTAGCTGAGCGGTGGCTGTGTCATATGGAGTTCCCGGGCAGCACCGCTGATCGTCCCGGCATCTACAATAGCACGAAAGTATTCTAATTGTCTGAGTTCCCAAATAGCCTCACCTTTCTATACAAAAAATATTTATTTCCCATATAAAAACAATAATTTACATATAGAATACCTCGTGCTATACTCAAATGCAAGAATAAAAAAGGGATGAAGGATTTATGAAACGAATCGATTTTGAACATGGCACGGTAACCGGCAATATTCTGGGAGCGGCAGTCCCAATGCTGGTAGCCCAGATGCTGAATCTGCTATATAATATAGTAGACCGCATTTACATCGCCCGGATCCCGGAGGTGGGAACAGCAGCACTTGGTGCAGTGGGACTGTGCTTTCCTCTGATCGTGATCATTACTGCATTTTCTAATTTATATGGAAGCGGTGGTGCACCGTTATTTTCTATCCGCAGGGGCAAAAAGGAAGAACGCGAAGCAAACGATATTATGAACACATCGTTTACCATGCTTTGCTTTACCGGAGTTGCACTCATGCTGGCAGGATTTTTGTTTATGCGTCAGATCCTGATTTTATTTGGTGCCTCCGAAGGAGCCATGGTTTATGCGCTTCCTTATATGATGATCTATCTGACTGGCACACTGCCGTCGATGATCGCGGTTGGCATGAACCCGTTTATTAATGCGCAGGGATATTCCCTGATCGGAATGCTTTCGGTTGCGATCGGTGCGGCTGCCAACCTTGTTCTGGATCCGCTGTTTATTTTTGGCCTTGGTTTTGGAGTACGCGGGGCAGCAATTGCTACCGTTATTTCGCAGTGTATGTCAGCGGCATTTGTACTGTTTTTCCTAACCAGGAAATCGGAATTAAAGGTGCGCTTTCTTAGAAAACATGAGATGAAAGCGTGCACAGGTTATGCGAAGGATATTGTCAGTCTTGGCACAGCTGGCTTTGTGATGCAGCTGACAAATAGCCTGGTAACGATCTGCTGCAACCATGTGCTTGGTGTCACAGGCGGTGATATTTACATTTCGGTCATGACGATCGTGTCCAGCGTGCGCCAGCTGGTAGAAACCCCGATCTCTGCGATCAATGATGGATCATCCCCGATTCTGAGCTATAATTACGGTGCCCGCCGCCCGGCGCGTGTCAGAAAGGCCGGAATCGTGATGGGGCTTATGATGCTTTGCTATACGGCCATCATGTGGAGCAGCATCATACTGGTGCCGGACGTTCTGATCCAGATATTCAGCTCCGATCCACTTCTTTTACAGGATGCGGTTCCGGCATTGAAGCAGTATTTTGCAGCATTTATTTTTATGGATCTGCAGTACTTTGGACAAACAGTATTTAAGTCATTGAACAAAAAGAAGCATGCGATCTTCTTTTCGCTGCTCCGGAAGGTGTTTATTGTCGTTCCGCTTACTTATTTCATGCCTTATGCTTTACATATGGGGACGGACGGTGTGTTTCTGGCAGAACCGGTTTCTAATGTCATCGGAGGAAGCCTGTGCTTTGTGACAATGCTGTGCACGGTTCTTCCGGAGTTAAAGCGGATGGAATGTTAATGTATACGGCTGGATATTTTCTGAATTGAAGATTCCGTACAATACAGTTGCAGCAGACTTTACCGATTTGGAATGCGAAGCACCAGAAACAGTAATGATGGGATCAAACGAAGCGATATCTGCGAGGTGAAAAATATGGAGAGAAATGATCAGTATCCGGGACTGGATGTCAGCCAGAGCGGAAAGTCATTGCGGTATCAGATCCGCAGGGCTGGCTATAATATCCGTGAAATACAGGATTACCTGCACCTTTCCTGTCCCCAGCCTGTTTACCGGTGGCTCCGGGGGAAAACACTTCCCTCTGTAGATCATTTATATGCGCTCAGCAGGCTTTTCGGGGTACATATGGAAGATCTTCTGGCCGGATGCGGGGAAAAACCAGTTTACCTGGAGGCATTTCACGGAAAAGAGTATCTGGTTTCTTATCTAAAGTATTTTCAACAAAAGACAGCATAATATCATAAATAAAAAGCATTGGACCATTTGTCCAATGACAAAAACGAACTGATGTTTTATCCTCTTGTCATAACCGGTTTGGGAATGACAGGAGGTTTTTTATGAAAAAAGGAAGACTTATTTATGCAGACGAAGACGGAACCTGCTATGTGACGCGCAGGATCGAATGCGATATGCGTCCGGTAAGAAGCGGGTGTGGCATGCACATTGTTAATAGCTTTCGTTATGGTGGTTTCCGTTCCTTATACGAATTCGATTGTTTTGTAGTTCGTTTTATCCAGAAGCAGGAAAAAGAAAAGGCAGAGGACCTTTCCGGGCTTACGGCAATATGGCCTGAGTGTGAAGACCTTACGGAACTATTTGCCAGGCTGAATACGGAGGAATATTGTTATTTCATTAATGAGGGAGGGCAGAAGCAATGGCCGGGCGGCACGCTGCATCCAGACAGTATGCTGGTTATCTGCGGGCAGGAACCGGCAGAGGTGGTTTACCGCAGGACGGACGTATCGGAGCCACCGGTAGGGGAAACAGAGTTTGTCAATATCCTGGAGACATTAAGAATAGAAGAAAAGCTTCCGGTTCTGGCGAAAGACCATATCATTTACCTTCTGGAGCTTTTGATGCGTGACCAGGGAGGCGAGATTTCTTATTTTGTCCACGATCTGGACTTTGGAAGAAATTATGAACCAGGGCTGCTTTCAGACGAATTGGGAAAGATCGATCTAAGCTGCAGCCAGTCTCTTTACCAGGAGCTGGTGCAGACTGGCTTTTAGGATAACAAGCCGGCAGCTAGGTGATATTATGAAAAAATATAGTATTTTGGAAAGATGTGGTTGCATTTCCAGCTTGACTGTGATATAAGTGTATTAAGATGATTAATACACTTATACAGAAAGGAGAGAACGCAGGAACATGATTCATCTGGATTATAAAGACAGCCGTCCAATCTATGAACAGGTAGCGGACCGCTTAAAGGAGCTGATGATCCTTGGTGTTCTGGAAGAGGATGTGCAAATGCCGTCGGTACGTTCACTGGCAACAGAGCTCTCCATCAACCCCAATACCATACAACGGGCTTATGCAGAGCTGGAGCGGAATGGTTTTATTTATTCCGTGAAGGGGCGTGGCAGCTTTGTGGGAAGCATCAGCAAGCTCCGGGAGCAGAAGCGCCGGGAACTAGAAGAGAAGGTGGCAGCTCTTGCAGCAGAGGCAAGGAGCCTTGGTATAGATAAAAAAGAGTTTACCCGCATGGCGGAGGAACAGTTTGGAGGAGAGGAAATAGTATGATAGAGGCAACCAACCTTACAAAAAAATTCGATGATATCCTCGCGGTGGATCATATCAGCGCCAAGATCCGGGAAGGAAACGTATTTGGCCTCATCGGGACTAACGGAGCCGGGAAGAGTACATTTCTGCGCATGGCAGCAGGTGTTTTGAAGCCGGACGAGGGAAATATTACGGTCGATGGCATGGATATTTATGAGAACGAGGCAGCAAAACGGAAGTTCTTTTATATTTCCGATGACCAGTATTTCTTCGGGAATGCGACGCCACAGGACATGATGAACTATTACCGCATTGTCTACCCGGACTTTGATGTGTCCCGTTTCGACACGCTTATGAACAGCTTTGGCCTGCAGAAAAACCGCAAGATCAATACATTTTCCAAGGGCATGAAAAAGCAGGTTTCCATTCTCTGCGGAATTTGTGCGGGGACAGAGTATCTGTTCTGTGACGAGACCTTTGACGGCCTTGACCCGGTCATGCGCCAGGCGGTTAAGAGTATTTTTGCCAATGACATGGAGGAACGGAATCTGACACCGATCATCGCTTCCCACAACTTACGGGAGCTGGAAGATATCTGCGACCATGTGGGGCTGCTCCATAAAGGCGGTATCCTGTTAAGCCGCGATCTGGACGAAATGAAAATGAATCTGCATAAGGTGCAGTGCGTATTAAAAGAAGGAACAAGGCCGGAGGACATTGAGGGGCTTGAAATCTTAAAGACAGAGCGGCGTGGAAAGCTTCTGACTCTGACCGTGCGTGGGGAGCTGGGGCGTGTGGAATATCTTATGCAGAAGGCAGAACCTGTATTTTATGAGACTATTCCTTTGTCTCTGGAGGAAATCTTTATCAGCGAAACGGAGGTAGTCGGCTATGACGTCAAAAAACTTATATTTTAAGCTCATGCGTGAGGATTGGAAAAACCGTCTGTGGGCACCGGCTCTCATTGCACTTGGCTGCTTTTTCCTTTATCCGGTATTTCTGGTATTTCTGGCAGGAAGAGCAGTGCGGGAGTGTGAGACAGCGGAGCTGGGGCTTAAATGGTTTACAACAGAAGCGATCAAGTGGCTGTCTTTTGAGAATGGCATGACGGTGTTTGGGGTTGTCCTTGTTTCCCTGATCTGCGGACTTAGCAGCTTTTCCTATTTAAATTCGAAAAGCCGTGTAGATTTTTACCACAGTATTCCGGTCCGGAGGGAAAAGCTGTTTCTTGTGCATTACCTCGATGGAATCCTGATGCCGGCAATCCCCTATGCAGTAGCACTGATCGCATCTGTGATTGTGTGTGCAGCAAACGGAGTCGATATGGAGCTTTTGTGCGGGACTGCAGCCAGTGCCTGCGCATTTCACCTGATCTATTATATTTTGTGCTATACCACTGTGGTGATCGCGTCAATGCTGACCGGGCATCTGGTGGTGGGCTTTTTTGGAAGCATGGTGCTGATGTTTTATGTACCTCTGGCAGCGGTAATTGTGGAATCATTTTTCAACACATTTTTTCTGTCCTACAGTTATGAAAACTATAACGGGATAACCGAATCTGTTTCCCGCATTTCTCCGGTCATGGAATACATACACTCCATCTCCTGCTATGTGGATGGAAAGCCGGTCTGGCCTGCGGCGGGAGCTGCCTTTCTGGTTTCCGTGATCCTTGCTGCAGCGGCTCTGTTCCTTTACCGGAAACGCCGGTCGGAAGCAGCAGGGCGTGCCATGGCTTTTGGACCTAGCTGCCCGATCGTCCGTGTGCTCATCACGGTGCTGAGTGGACTTGGCATGGGTGGATTTTTGTGGTCGATGCAGAATTCTAACGGCTGGATGGCATTTGGCGTCATTTGCGGAAGCATGATTGCCCACTGTGTGATCGAGAGTATCTATCATTTCGATTTCCGAAAGCTGTTCGCACAAAAAATGCAGCTTGTATGCTGCGTGGCTGTGGCACTGGCTGTTGTGTTTTCCTTCCGCTTTGACTTGTTTGGGTACGATGCATACCTGCCATCTGCACAAAAAGTACAGTATGCCGCGGTGGACATCAGCAATCTGAACCGCTGGGTTTCTTATGGAAATGTGGAGAAAGAAAATGACGGACCTTATACCGTGTACACCTATGCAGACGAACTGTCTGGCAGTTATATTGCAAAGCACATGCAGTGCAACGACCTGGATACAGTGCTGAATATCGCAGCAGCAGGTATCGAAGAAAACAGACGGCTGAAAGAGCAGTGGAATGCGGCAGGCGGAAGGCAAATGGTTTATCAGGAGGCAGCGCAGCAGGTGGGAGCAGCTGAAACGGCCGCGCAGGAGGTACAGCCGGTTTATACCATGGCAACAGTCTTCTATACTTTAAAGAGCGGCCGTGTGGTGAGCAGGAATTATACCATCGATATGACAAAGAGCTATGAACTGCTTAAAGAATTACAACAGGACGCGGAGTACCAGAGTGGAGCCTATCCGATCCTTTCTGCACAGCCGGAGCAGTTTGCCAATGTCCGCTACCGGAAGAGCCGTTCCAGCGGAGACCAGAATCTGAAAAACCTGACTGACAGCCAGCGGGCAGAATTACTCCATGCTTACCAGCAGGAGTTTGCAGCATTGACACTCGACACGATGAAAGAAGAAATGCCGCTTGGCCTGATCCGCTTTACCACAGAAGAAGAGGAACAGGCTATTGCATGGTGGAACCAGAAGGAAAACCGCAATCAGGCCGAAATGTATCCGTGGCGTTATTCTTACAGCAGTGATGTGCGGGACGAGGCATTTTATCCGGTATATCCTTCTTTTAAAAAGACGATTGCTTTGCTGGAACAGTCTGGCATATCGGTTGACGATAGCAGTCTTTCTGACAAGATCGTTTCCGTAACTGTGCGTGGCTATGCACCGGGAAGTGACGAATACCAGGTGATCACATTCACAGATCCTTCTGAGATCAGGGCGCTCGGAAATATGACCAGAAATGAGCGGATGCTGCATTATGACCCAATGTATGAGGAGGAAGACCTTACGGTAGAAGTGACCGTGGCAGATACCACGCAAAAAGCAGAAAATGGAGATGAGACCGAGAATACATACAACAGTTTCTTCAAAAAGGGAGAGATCCCTGCTCTTGTAAAAGAACGGATGGGATTTTAAAAACGAAAAGGAGTATCGCAGATGAAAGCGCAGTTGGCGCTGTGCGATACTCCTTTTGGATTCCATGGCATATTCATTAAAAATTTGCATAAATATGCAGACGGATAAATATACAGATGGAAAAAATCACATTAAGTTGGCTTCCGGCATGTTGCGCTGTTCCTCGATCAGGTCGGCCAGCGTGGTGTGGTCAACGACATCGTCGATGGCATCTTTTAATTTCTGCCAGACAGTCAGGGTGGTGCAGCGCCCGGCGTGTTCACAGTGGTTGATGTCTTCATCCAGACAGGAGACCGGCGCAAGGCTTCCCTCTGCAGCGCGGAGGATCATGCCTACCGTGTATTCTTCCGGTTTTCTGGTAAGCATATAGCCGCCCTGGGCTCCGCGGATACTCCGCACATAGCCTGCTTTGTGAAGAAGTGAAACAATCTGTTCCAGATATTTATCGGAAATGCCCTGACGCGCAGCTACCTGGCTGATCTTGGTGCACTCATCCGGATTCAGCCCGAATTCGATCATCATACGCAGTGCATATCGTCCTTTGGTTGATACTCTCATGGTTATTCCTCCTTGTATGCTGCCGCACACGTATATGTGTCCGACAAGTGTTACTGTTTGCGCATTACGCAGACAGTAACGGCAATCACCGTATGTCATTGTACAGGAAAATGTCAGGAATGTAAATGGAATTGGAGGTTTCTCATGCTTTATTTTTGATGCAGGATATGGTATACTGTCTGCAATAGTATGCACTGAAACGGGACCTGTTTTTTGCATACACATTCCGTCAGGAGGAAATGAACATGAGAGACGGCTTTATCCGCGTTGCGGCAGCCACACCAAAGATTAAGGTTGCAGATCCTGTCTATAACCGGCAGGAAATCTGCAGGATCATAGAAGAAGCCGGAAAAAAGGGCGTAGAGCTTCTGGTATTTCCGGAGCTTTGCCTTTCCGGGTATACCTGTAACGACCTGTTTTTACAGGAGGTTTTACTGGAGCAGGTAAAAGAAGAACTGAAAACAGTCGTATCATTCACCAGAAATAAGCATATGCTGGTATTTGTGGGACTCCCATGGGAGCATGAAGGCAAGCTTTATAATGTAGCGGCAGCAATCTGCAATGGCGGGCTTCTTGGCCTGGTTACAAAAACGAACCTGCCAAACTATTCGGAGTTTTATGAGCTGCGTCATTTTACTCCGGGTATGGAAGCTCCGGTTATGACAGACTGGCAGGATACCCAGGTGTCTATGGGAACCAATCTTTTGTTTACCTGCAAAGAATACCCGAAGCTGACAGTAGCGGCAGAAATCTGTGAGGATGTATGGGTTCCGTGCCCGCCGAGTATCCGGCATACGCTTGCAGGCGCAACGGTCATTGCAAACTGCTCTGCAAGCGACGAAGTGGTCGGAAAGGATTCTTACCGGAGAGAGCTGATCTGCGGGCAGTCTGCGCGACTGATCTGCGGCTATGTCTATGCTAATGCGGGGGAAGGCGAATCTACACAGGACCTGGTGTTTGGAGGCCACAATATCATTGCGGAGAATGGAACACGTCTGGCAGAGTCCAAGCGGTTTGCACCGGAAACGGTCTGCGCTGACATGGATCTGGAACGGCTGAACGCGGAACGGCGCCGCACGACCACGTACCCGGCACCGGACCGCAGCGGTTATCAGACGATCCATTTTTCCCTTGCTCCTGTGGCTGGAGCGGAGAACAGCAGCAGTTGCA
>NZ_QUIK01000005.1:0-131723 GCF_003480105.1 Clostridium sp. AM42-4 | reverse complement strand
TTTTTCCCTTGCTCCTGTGGCTGGAGCGGAGAACAGCAGCAGTTGCAAAAACGGGCAGAACCAGCAGGAAAACGGGCAGAACCAGCAGGAAAACGGGCAGAACCAGCAGGAAAACGGACAGAGCCAGCAGGAAACTGGTCAGAGCCGGCAGGAGACCGGCAAAGCAGTTTCCGGCATGCAGGCTGGTGAAAAGCTGCTCCGCTACATCGACAACCGGCCTTTCGTTCCGCACGATACGCGGGAGCGAAGCCGCCGCTGTGAGGAAATCTTCACCATTCAGGCCATGGGACTGAAAAAGCGTCTGGAGCATACCGGCTGCAGCCATGTCGTGCTTGGAATTTCCGGTGGACTGGATTCGACACTGGCTCTTTTGGTAGCTGCGAGAGCATTTGACATGCTTAATATTCCGCGCAGCCAGATCCATGCGATTACCATGCCGTGCTTTGGAACTACGGACCGGACATACCAGAATGCCTGCCAGATGACCAGAAAGCTGGGGGCATCCTTAAAAGAAATTGGTATTAAGGCATCGGTGACACGGCATTTTGAAGATATCGGCCATGATATTACGGTGCACGATGTCACTTACGAGAACGGCCAGGCCAGAGAGCGCACCCAGATCCTCATGGATATCGCAAATCAGGTGGGCGGCATGGTCATCGGAACCGGCGATATGTCGGAGCTGGCGCTTGGCTGGGCTACTTACAATGGTGACCATATGTCCATGTACGGTGTCAATGTTTCCGTACCGAAGACGCTGGTACGCCATCTGGTACGCTACTATGCAGATGTCTGCGGCGAAGAGGAACTCAAAGCAGTGCTCCTGGATGTTTTGGACACTCCGGTAAGCCCGGAGCTGCTTCCGCCGGAGAATGGTGTCATCTCCCAGAAGACTGAGGATCTGGTCGGACCGTATGAGCTTCACGATTTCTTCCTTTACTATGTGCTGAGATTTGGCTTTAAACCTTCCAGAATCTACCGGATGGCTCTTCAGGCATTTGAGGGAGAATATGAGAAAGAAGTGATCTATAAATGGCTGAACGTCTTTTACCGCAGGTTCTTTGCACAGCAGTTTAAACGTTCCTGTCTGCCGGACGGCCCGAAGGTTGGTTCTGTGGCGGTTTCCCCGCGCGGAGACCTGCGTATGCCGAGTGATGCGGCAAGACAGATCTGGATGGATGATTTACAAAGCATCAAATTAAAGGAGAGTACAAAAGCGTGATCAGCAGTACAACCAATAAACAGGTGAAATTTGTGAATGCCCTGGTGAAAAAAGCAAAAACCAGGAGAGAGGAAGATCTGTTCGTGGCAGAGGGACTCCGCATGTGTTCCGAAATCCCGAAGGACCGCATTCACACACTTTATATATCGGAAAGCTTTAGCAAAACAAGGGAATGCAAGACGCTCCGGGAAGGAGTAAAGCATATTGAGCTGGTGACAGACGAAGTGTTTAAGAGCCTTTCCGACACGCAGACGCCGCAGGGCATTCTGGCATTGGTAAAGCAGTATCATTATACGCTGGATGAGGTGACCGGAAAAACCGCAAAAGAGAAGGCCACGGCATCCGGACAGGATGCGGATGGATCAGTACAAAACAGGAAAAAACAGGAAAACCGGAAAAAGCCGGCACTTCTTATGGTGCTGGAAACGATCCAGGACCCGGGCAATCTGGGAACGATCCTTCGTGCAGGTGAGGGTGCCGGTGTGACCGGGGTAGTGATGGATGCGAACACCACCGATATCTATAACCCCAAGGTGATCCGTTCCACCATGGGTTCTGTGCTCCGTATGCCATTTGTATATGTGGAGGATCTGCATGAAACCCTGCAGGAGCTTAAAAACCGGAATATCCGGCTGTTTGCAGCCCATTTAAAGGGAAAACAGGCATACGACCTGGAGGATTACACCGGGGATACTGCATTCCTCATTGGAAACGAGGGCAATGGCCTGACCGATGAAACAGCCGCCATGGCCGACACCTATGTCCGTATCCCGATGGAAGGAAGCGTGGAATCTTTAAATGCTGCAGTGGCAGCATCGGTCCTCATGTTTGAGGCGGCGCGCCAGCGCCGGAACAGCCAGCAGGGAAACAACTAGCAAGGAAACCGCTGGCAGAAACACTGGCAGAAATGAGATTGCCGGAATATTAAGCTCCGGCAGAACAAGACAATAAAATAAGGGGGAGTTGTTATGGCAGCGATTTACTGGCTCATCGCATTTGTGATCCTGGTGGGCATTGAGATCATGACCACAGCCCTGACGACCATCTGGTTTGCCGGAGGTACCGTGATTGCCTTTTTTGCGGCTGTCTTCGGTGCACCGGTTCCGGTCCAGCTTCTGGTCTTTGTGGTGGTCTCCTTCATCTTGCTTTTCCTGACCCGCCCTCTGGCTATTAAGTATATCAACACTTCTACAGTCAGAACGAATGTGGACAGCTTAATTGGAAAAGAAGCAAGGGTGACAGCCGAGATCAGCAATGCAAAGGAGAGTGGAACCGTTTCGGTCCAGGGACAGGAGTGGACGGCACGCTCCGCAGAGGAGGATGCGGTTTATCCGGAAGGTACCAGAGTCTGGATCCGTGAGATCCAGGGTGTGAAACTGATCGTAAGCAATGAAAAAACGCAGCTGTGAGGCTGAGCTTGCGAAATACTTGCGAAAAAGCGTAAAGGAGGAATCATAATGGGTATTTTATTTATTTTTCCGTTACTGATCATCATTTTGGCGGTTCTGGCTTCCTGCATCCGCATTGTGCCGCAGGCGCAGGCACTGGTTGTGGAGCGCCTTGGTGCCTACCTGGACACCTGGTCTGTAGGTGTCCATTTCCTGGTCCCGTTTGTAGACCGGGTGGCAAAAAAGGTCAGCTTAAAGGAGCAGGTTGTAGATTTTGACCCGCAGCCGGTCATCACGAAAGATAATGTTACCATGCGGATCGACACAGTAGTGTTTTTCCAGATCACAGACCCGAAGCTGTATGCTTACGGTGTGGTGAATCCGATCATGGCGATCGAAAACCTGACTGCAACGACACTGAGAAATATTATCGGTGACCTGGAATTAGACCAGACCTTAACCTCCCGTGAGACCATTAATACCAAGATGCGTGCATCTCTGGATGTGGCAACCGATCCGTGGGGCATTAAGGTAAACCGCGTGGAGCTCAAGAACATCATTCCTCCAGCTGCTATCCAGGATGCCATGGAGAAACAGATGAAGGCAGAGCGCGAGCGCCGTGAGGCGATCCTGCGTGCCGAGGGCGAGAAGAAATCCACCATTCTGGTTGCGGAAGGTAAGAAGGAGTCTGCAATCCTTGATGCAGAGGCAGATAAGCAGGCTGCAATCCTTCACGCAGAGGCTGAGAAGGAGCGCCGCATCCGCGAAGCAGAGGGTGAGGCAGAGGCAATCTTAAAGGTGCAGCAGGCGAAGGCAGACGGCATCCGCTTCTTAAAGGAAGCAGGAGCCGATGCGGCAGTGCTCCAGCTCAAGAGCCTGGATGCATTTGCGGCGGCAGCAGACGGCAAGGCAACCAAGATCATCATCCCGTCTGATATCCAGAATATAGCTGGTCTTGTGACCTCTGTGGCGGAGATTGCCAAGACAGCTTCAAAGCAGTCAGAGGAATAAAAGTGACAAATGGCTGACAAAAGGCAGAATGCAAAAGATTTAAGACAGGAAAGCGTTCCTGCCGGAATGCTTCAGTAAAGAAGTGTATTATAAAATTTATATACAAATTTATATACAGAGGAGAGACAATTATGAACTTAAAGGGAAGACATTTCTTAACATTAAAGAATTACACCCCGGAGGAGATTTTGTATCTGCTTGATCTTGCAGCAGAGGTAAAGCGTAAGAAAAAAGAAGGAATTCCGGTAGATAATTACAGAGGAAAGAATGTGGCACTGATCTTTGAAAAGACCAGCACCAGAACCAGATGTTCCTTCGAGGTTGCAGCGCATGACATGGGAATGGGCACCACCTACCTTGATCCGTCAGGCTCCCAGATCGGTAAAAAGGAAAGCATTGCAGATACTGCACGTGTTCTTGGACGTATCTACGATGGTATTGAGTACCGTGGTTTTGGACAGGAAATCGTGGAGGAGCTTGCGAAATATGCAGGAGTTCCGGTATGGAATGGCCTGACCAATGAGTATCATCCGACCCAGATGCTTGCAGACATGCTGACGATCCGCGAGCAGCTTGGCAGATTAAAGGGCGTAAAGCTGGTTTACATGGGCGATGCCCGCTACAACATGGGCAACTCCCTGATGATCGTATGTGCAAAGCTTGGCCTGCATTTTGTAGCATGTGCACCGAAGAAATACTTCCCGAACGCAGAGCTGGTCGCACAGTGTGAGGAATATGCAAAGGCATCCGGCGCTACCATTACCCTGACCGAGAATGTCGAAGAGGGAACCAAAAACGCAGATGTCATCTATACCGATGTATGGGTATCCATGGGCGAGCCGGACGAAGTATGGGAGGAGCGTATCCGCGAATTAACTCCGTACAAGGTAACTTCAGCTGTTATGAAGAATGCAGGTGAGCAGGCTATCTTCTTACATTGTCTGCCGGCATTCCATGATCTGAAGACCAAGATCGGCGCAGAGATGGGCAAACGCTTTGGCATCACTGACATGGAAGTAACCGATGAGGTATTTGAGTCTGCGCAGTCCAGAGTATTTGATGAGGCAGAAAACCGTATGCACACCATTAAGGCTGTTATGATGGCAACCCTTGGAGTTTAAAGCATGGCAGGGCAGGAAAAAAAACGGAATCCGCGCAGCAGTGCGCTGGTGCTGGACCTGCTGCATATCGTGATCGGCATTCTTGTAGTTATCTGCGCCATTCTGGCGTTTTTAGATCCGGAGGGGAACAGTATTCTGTTCCCCGTGATTTTCTGGCTTGCTGCCGTGTTAAACGGCGTGATGGGCGCATTCCGGCTAAGATACAGCGGACACGATAAAAAAAGGCAGGCAGGTGGATTCACCCAGTGCCTGCTGGCAGTGGTCTTAACGGTACTGGGTGTTTTAAGTGCCATCAGTATCTGGAGGTAAGGCTTGAAGGACAAAATTTTGAAATTTTTAAAAGAAGCAGATGGCTATATTTCCGGGCAGGAGCTTTGTGAGCGCCTTGGCGTATCCCGCACAGCAGTGTGGAAGGTGATCCGCCAGCTGGAATCAGAGGGCTATCAGATCGAGGCGGTACGCAACCGCGGCTACCGTCTCACAGATAATGCAGACATCTTAAATGAAGCCGAGATCCGTGCGGCAATGAAATCCCAGTGGCTGGGACAGCATGTTACTTTTTTGGAAGAGACAGATTCCACAAACAATGTTGTGCGCCGTATGGCAGAGCAGGGAGCACCGGAAGGCACGCTTGCCGTGGCAGAGATCCAGACGGCGGGAAAAGGCCGCAGGGGCCGCAGCTGGAGCTCTCCAAAGGGGAGCGGCATCTGGCACAGCTTTCTTCTGCGCCCTGAGTTTGCACCGGAGCATGCTTCCATGCTGACGCTGCTCGCAGCCATGGCAGTGCAGAAATCAGTGAAGGATGTGACAGGTCTGGATTGCAAGATCAAGTGGCCGAATGACATTGTGGTAAACGGCAAAAAAATCTGCGGAATCCTGACGGAGATGAGCACAGAGGAGGATTCCATCCGCTATGTGGTTGTCGGGATCGGTATCAATGCCAATACCCCGGACTTCCCGGAGGAGATCCGTGAGACTGCAACATCGCTGGCACTGGAGCTTGGGCATCCTGTGCGCCGCACCCTGCTGATCAACGGCGTAATGTGCGCGTTTGAGGAATATTACCGCATTTACCGTGAGACACTGGATATGAGCCGCCTGAAGGAAATATATGATCAGGAGCTGGTGAATGTAGAACGGGAGGTAAAGGTGCTGGCACCGGGCGGTGACTATACCGGGATCTCCCATGGGATCAACAACCAGGGGGAGCTGATCGTTGAGCTTTCAGATGGCACTATCCGGGAAGTAAATTCCGGTGAGGTGTCAGTAAGAGGAATTTATGGATATGTATGATGCAAAACATCTGTATGACCGCCTGAAGGTCGTAGAGCGTGAAGATGGGATACTGGATCTGGATGCCAGGCTTCGGGCTATGAATGGTCCGCTGCTTACCTGGTATGAGGAGCATGCCAGGGTCCTTCCATGGCGGGAGAACCCGGAAGGCTACCGGGTATGGATCTCAGAGATCATGCTGCAGCAGACCAGAGTAGAGGCGGTCAAACCTTATTTTGAACGCTTTCTCGAGGTACTGCCGGATGTTGCTTCGCTGGCTTCGGTTGAAGATGACCGGCTGATGAAGCTCTGGGAGGGCCTTGGTTACTATAACCGGGCGCGCAATTTAAAGAAGGCAGCCGGGATCATTATGGAAGAATATGGCGGAGTTATGCCGCAGCAGTATGAAGAACTGTTAAAGCTTCCGGGAATCGGCAGCTACACAGCCGGGGCGGTTGCTTCCATCGCTTTTGGCCAGCCGGTTCCTGCGGTAGATGGAAATGTACTCCGGGTCATCTCCAGGGTGACAGCCAGCCGGGAAGATATTTTAAAGGCATCCACAAAAAAATGGATGGAGACCCATTTAAAAGAAACGATGCCAGGGGACCGGGCAAGCCATTTTAACCAGGGACTGATCGAGATCGGAGCCATCGTATGCGTGCCGAACGGACAGCCGCGCTGCGGGGAATGCCCGCTGGCTTCGATCTGTCTGGCAAGAAAGCAGGACCTGATCTCGGAAATCCCGGTAAAGACCCCGCCCAAGAAGCGGCGTATGGAGGATAAAACGGTGTGTATTCTGGAATCCGGGGATCAGGTCGGGCTAAATAAGCGGGAGGCAACCGGGCTTTTGGCTTCCCTTTATGAGCTCCCGAACCGGGAAGGCCATTTAAAGCCGGAGGAAGTACCAGAGGCCTTTGGTCTGGACCCGGCTTCCATCGTGGAGCTTGAGGCTGTCGGACCGGCAAAGCATATCTTTTCCCATGTGGAGTGGCATATGACCGGCTACCGGGTACGGCTGAAAAATGGGATTCCAAAGGCTTACATCGCGGCTGGAAAAGAGGAGCTGAAAACAGTCTACGCATTGCCGAATGCCTTTAGCAGGTATACAAAGCTGATAGAATGAAGATAATGTAAGAGAGGAGCAGGGAATAGTATAGTATGTCTAAATCAAAACAGATGCTTCTGATCATAAATCCCAGATCCGGAAGGGAAAAAATCCGTTTAAAGCTTCTGGATATTCTGGATACCTATACAGGAGCGGGATACCAGGTACAGGTCTATGTAACACAGAAGGCGCTGGATGCCAGGGCTGCCGTGTTAAAATATGGTGCCAGAAAGGATCTGATCGTGTGCAGTGGTGGCGATGGTACGCTCAACGAGGTGATCTCCGGCATGATGGAGCTTCCAAAGCCTGTGATGCTGGGCTATATCCCGGCTGGCTCTACCAACGATTTCGCATCCAGCTTAAGGCTGCCAAGGCAGATGCTCCCGGCTGCGGTCAATGCGGCATGCGGTGTTCCCTATGCGATCGACATCGGACGCTTTTGCGAAGGCCGGTATTTTGTCTATGTGGCAGGCTTCGGGGCTTTTACAGAGGTGTCCTATCTGACCCCTCAGGACAAAAAGAACCTTCTGGGACATCAGGCATATATTCTGGAAGGAGTAAAGAGTCTTGCCTCTATCAAATCTTATCCAATGAAAATTACCACTCCGGAGGAAACACTGGAGGGTGAATTTATTTACGGTATGGTGACCAATACGATCAGCGTGGGAGGCTTTAAGGGACTGGTGAACCAGGATGTGGCCCTGAATGACGGCTTATTTGAAGTGCTCCTGATCCGCACACCGAAAACACCGCTGGAGCTTAGCGGTATTGTGACCGGTCTTTTAATGAAAGAGGAAGAGAAAAGCGAGCTGGTATATAAATTTAAGACCAGCAGGCTTCATATTGAGGCGCAGGAGCCTGTAGACTGGGTGCTGGATGGAGAGTTTGGCGGAAGCAGGACAGAAGTTTCTGTGGAGAATCTTCCGCGCCAGATCGAGATCTTGTGCCCTCAGGCAGGAAAAAGCCGCACAAGAAAAGCGGAAGGCAAAAATACGGGAGCATGAAAAAAATCCCGTGAATTATGAAAATAATTGTTGAAATCTGACACCGGATATTATATAATGATACGTTGTGTAGGCTTTCGTAAACCTTCAACTGAAAGGATGTTACTGTGGAAAAAGACAATTTTTTAGATAAGCTGAAAAAGCTGGTAGAAGTTGCCAAAACAAAGCATAATGCATTGGACATCACCGAGATCAATGACTTCTTTAAAGGGGAGAATCTTAGTCCTGAGCAGATGGAGCAGATTTACAGCTTCCTCGAGGAAAAGAATATTGACGTAGTTCCTGTTATTGACGATGCTGCCCTTGCAGAAGACAATCTGCTTCTCGATGACGACGATGTAGATATGGACGACAGCTTCATGAAAGACTCCGAGGATATTGAGTACGATGCGGTAGATCTGCTCGAGGGAATCGGCACTGAGGATCCGGTCCGTATGTACTTAAAGGAAATCGGAACAGTTCCGCTTTTGACAACGGAAGAGGAGCTGACTCTCGCGAAGCGTAAGGCAGAGGGTGACGAATATGCAAAGGAGCGCCTGATCGAGGCAAACCTGCGTCTGGTAGTAAGTATTGCAAAGCGTTACACCGGCCGCGGCATGAGCTTCCTTGACCTGGTACAGGAGGGAAACCTCGGCCTGATCAAAGGTGTAGAGAAGTTTGATTATACAAAAGGATACAAACTGAGTACATATGCGACTTGGTGGATCAGACAGTCTGTAACCCGTGCACTTGCGGATCAGGCACGAACGATCCGTGTTCCGGTGCATATGGTTGAAACAATTAACAAAATGTCCAAGATGCAGCGTAAGCTGACTCTTGAGCTGGGCTACGAGCCATCTGTTGCTGAGTTAGCAGATGCACTGGAAATGTCGGAAGACAAGGTTATGGAGATCATGCAGATCGCCAGGGAGCCAGCATCCCTTGAAACCCCGATCGGTGAGGAAGACGATTCCAACCTGGGCGATTTCGTGGCAGACAACAGCGTTGTAACCCCGGAGGGCAATGTCGAATCTGTTATGTTAAGAGAGCATATCGATGCACTGCTTGGAGACTTAAAGGAGCGTGAACGTGCTGTTATCGTGCGCCGCTTTGGTCTTGAGGACGGTCATCCGCGCACTCTGGAGGAGGTTGGCAAGGAGTTCAACGTAACGCGTGAGCGTATCCGCCAGATCGAAGCAAAGGCTCTCAGAAAGCTGCGTAATCCGGTCAGAAGCAAACGGATCCGCGATTTCCTGTAAGGCGATTTTACAGTTGCCGGCACATGTATGTGCAACCGGTACCAATAGAAACAGGAGAAATTATGAACCGCAGAAATTACCAGCGTGAGCTGGAAGCAGTCATAAAAGAAAATGAGGGCAAGAGCCGGGTTCCCCGGCTCTTGTTGCATAGTTGCTGCGCACCCTGCAGCAGCTATGTGCTGGAATATTTATCAGATTATTTTGAGATCACGGTATTTTATTATAATCCCAATATTTCCCCGGCGGAGGAATATGAAAAGCGTGCAGCGGAGCAGCAGCATCTGATCCGGGAATTGCCGGTAAAATATCCGGTGCAGCTTATCGTTGGTGCATATGAGCCGGAGCGCTTCTATGAGATCAGCCGGGGGCTGGAAACAGTTCCGGAGGGTGGGGAACGCTGCTTTCGCTGCTACCGCCTGCGTCTGGAAGAGGCGGCTAGAATGGCGGCAGAGGGTGGTTACGATTACTTTGCCACAACGCTTACCATCAGCCCGTTAAAGAACGCCGGGAAGCTCAATGAGATCGGGGAGGAGTTATCCGCCATTTACAAGGTGGAGCATCTTCCGTCTGATTTTAAAAAGAAAAACGGCTACAAACGCTCTGTAGAGCTTTCAGCAGAGTATGGACTTTACCGGCAGAATTACTGTGGGTGTGTCTTCTCAAAAAGGGAACAGGAGCTGCGGGAAAGAGAGACGAAAAAAGAATCACAGATGGCTACAATGCCTTGACACTTGTCGTGATTTGTAATAAAATTTATACAGATTGAAACTAATTCTAAAGGAGACGTGAACTATGCTTAGTAAGAATTTAACAGTTGTAAATCCGTCTGGACTGCACTTAAGACCGGCAGGAGTTTTATCCCAGACCGCTATGAAATTCAAATGTGATGTCATCATCGAGTGTGGCGAGAAAAGAATCATTGCAAAGAGCGTATTAAACGTAATGGCAGCAGGCATTAAGTCCGGCACCGAGATCACCCTGATCTGCGACGGCGAGGACGAGGCAGCAGCTATGGAGACCGTAAGCAAGGCAATTGAGAGCGGTCTTGGCGAGATGTAAGTCTTCTTAGTACACATAAAGAAATGTAGAAAAGGTATTTTCCGGAACGCAATTCTGGAAAGTACCTTTTTTCTTTCATGGGAAAATGCGTCTTATGAAACAATTCTTTTTCCGTGCACTTCATATCTGGGAGGCACCAGTGATGTGCGGTTGATGAAACAAATACGGAAAATTGACAGACAAAATGTGAATATATAGGATAATAACAAATAATCTGACAATTTAAAATAAAAAAGGGATTTACAAATGAGAAAAAGTGTAGTATTATCGTAACAGCTTAAAAAGGCAACACAAAAAATCATTACATAAAGCAAAACGCAAGGGTGCGGAAGTTCGAAAAAGAATTTTCGTGCCCTGTTTTCTTTCACAGGAAATACATCTTGTGAAAGAAAACAATTGCCTTGCTTACCAGGGATGCGCAAATGATGCGTCTGCTGATTTTTACAGGAAAGGAAATGATTATGGACAGCGATCAGAGAACCTTAACAAAATCCCCCAACGAATCTGCTTCCCAGACCGTTCTTCCGGGTCTTTACGATCCGAGTTTTGAGCATGACAACTGCGGTATCGGTGCCGTAGCCAATATCAAAGGCATCAAGACTCACCGCACCGTGGAGCAGGCCCTCCACATTGTAGAGAATCTCGAGCACCGCGCCGGTAAAGACGCGGAAGGAAAGACCGGAGACGGTGTCGGTATCATGCTGCAGATCTCCCATAAATTCTTTAAGAAGGTAACGAAGCCGCTTGGCATTGAGCTTGGTGATGAACGCGAATACGGCATTGGCATGTTCTTCTTCCCCCAGGATGAGCTTGCCAGAAACCAGGCCAAAAAGATGCTGGAGGTTATCGTCCAGAAAGAGGGACTGAAGTTTCTCGGGTGGAGAACTCTTCCAATTCACCCGGAGAAGATCGGTGACAAGGCCGTTGAAAAAATGCCTTACATTATGCAGGGCTTCATCGGAAAGCCGGCAGATGTGGAGAAAGGACTGGATTTCGACCGCCGTCTTTATGTAGCGCGCCGTGTGTTTGAGCAGAGTAACGATGACACCTATGTCGTATCCATGAGCAGCCGTACCATTGTATACAAGGGTATGTTTCTGGTAAAAGAGCTGCGCCAGTTCTTCGAGGATCTGCAGGATAAGGATTACGAGTCTGCAATCGCAACCGTGCATTCCCGCTTCAGCACCAACACCAATCCGAGCTGGATGCGTGCCCACCCGAACCGCATTATCGTACATAACGGTGAGATCAACACCATCCGCGGCAACGTTGACAAGATGATGGCGCGTGAGGAGAACATGGAAACAAAGTTCTTCAAATCCGATATGTACAAGGTACTGCCGATCATCAATCAGGAAGGTTCCGACTCTGCGATGCTGGACAATGCCCTGGAGTTCATGGTCATGAGCGGTATGGAGCTGCCGATGGCAGTTATGATCCTGATCCCGGCTCCGTGGCAGCATGACCGGTTCATGCCGCAGGAGGTAAAGGATTTCTACCGCTATTACGCAACCATGATGGAGCCGTGGGATGGCCCTGCATCCATCGTGTTCAGCGATGGCGATGTCATGGGTGCCGTGCTGGACAGAAACGGTCTGCGTCCGTCCCGTTACTACATCACGGACGATGACCAGGTGATTCTGGCTTCCGAGGTTGGCGCGATCGATATTGACCAGTCCCATGTTATTAAGAAAGAACGCTTACGCCCGGGCAAGATGCTCCTCATCGATACCGTGAAGGGTGAGCTGGTCGGCGACGAGGAGTTAAAGCTGCGCTATGCATCCCGTCAGCCGTACGGGGAGTGGCTGGATTCCCAGATGGTAGATTTAAAGGATCTTCCGATCCCGAATAAGGGTGTGCCGGAGCTTTCTAAGAAGCAGCGTGCACAGCTGCAGAAGACCTATGGTTACACCTACGAGCAGTATAAGACCATGATCTTGCCGATGGCATTGAATGGTGCCGAGGCGGTATCTGCCATGGGTGCTGACAGCCCGCTTGCCGTGCTTTCGAAAAAACATCAGCCGCTGTTCAACTATTTCAAACAGCTCTTTGCACAGGTAACGAACCCGCCGATCGATGCGATCCGTGAGGAAATCGTAACATCCACCACGGTTTATGTCGGCGAGGAAGGCAATGTTCTGGAGGAAGCTCCGGAGAACTGCCACATCTTAAAGGTGGATAACCCGATCTTAACCTGTACCGATCTGTTAAAGATTAAATATATGAAGAAACCGGGATTTAAAGTAGAAGTGATCCCGATTACCTATTACAAGAATACGTCCCTGGCCAAAGCCATTGACCGGTTATTCCTGGAGGTAGACCGTGCGCACCGCGACGGCGTCAACATCATCATCCTGTCTGACCGTGACATCGATGAAAACCATGTGCCGATCCCGTCACTCTTAGCGGTATCTGCCCTGCAGCAGCATCTGGTAAAAACCAAGAAACGTACTTCCATGGCAGTCATCCTGGAGAGCGGCGAGCCGAGAGAGGTACATCACTTTGCAACCCTGCTTGGCTTTGGTGCCAGTGCCATCAACCCATATCTGGCGCAGGAATCTGTTCATTACCTGATCGAGACGAAAATGCTGGATAAGGATTATTATGCAGCTGTCAACGATTATAACTCGGCAGTGCTTCACGGCATTGTAAAGATCGCTTCTAAGATGGGTATTTCCACAATCCAGTCCTACCAGGGCGCACAGATCTTTGAGGCGATCGGTATTTCCAAAGAAGTCATCGACAAGTACTTCACCAACACGGTCAGCCGTGTGGGCGGCATCACGCTGGAAGACATCGCAAACGACGTGGATGTGCTGCATTCCACTGCATTTGACCCGCTGGGACTGGATGTAGATCTGACGCTGGAAAGTGTGGGAAGTCACAAGGAGCGTTCCGGCCAGGAGGAGCATCTGTACAATCCGCGCACCATTCATCTGCTGCAGCAGGCGGCATGGACCGGAAATTATGAGATCTTCAAAGAGTACAGCCATGTGCTCAATGAGGAGGAGCAGACCATCAACCTGCGAAGCCTGATCGATTTTAATTTCGATGAGAATGGCGGCATCCCGATCGATGAAGTTGAGAGTGTCGATTCCATCGTAAAGCGCTTTAAGACCGGTGCAATGTCTTACGGCTCCATTTCCCAGGAAGCACATGAGACGCTGGCGATCGCCATGAACCGTCTGGGCGGCAAGTCCAACACCGGTGAGGGCGGCGAGAGTCTGGACCGTCTGGTTCCGGGAGCGAAGAACAATAACCGCTGTTCTGCGATCAAGCAGGTGGCATCCGGACGTTTTGGCGTAACCTCCCGTTATCTGGTCAGTGCACAGGAAATCCAGATCAAGATGGCGCAGGGCGCAAAGCCTGGTGAGGGCGGACAGCTTCCGGGCGGAAAAGTATATCCGTGGGTGGCAAAGACCCGCCACTCCACAACCGGTGTCGGCTTAATTTCCCCGCCACCGCACCATGATATCTACTCCATCGAGGATCTGGCCCAGCTGATCTATGACTTAAAGAACTCAAACACCCGCGCAAGGATCTCTGTCAAGCTGGTATCCGAGGCTGGTGTTGGCACCGTGGCAGCCGGTGTTGCAAAGGCAGGCGCACAGGTTATCCTGGTATCCGGTTTTGACGGCGGTACCGGTGCAGCGCCGAGAAACTCCATCTACAATGCCGGACTTCCGTGGGAGCTTGGCGTGGCTGAGGCACACCAGACCCTGATCATGAATGGCCTGCGCGATAAAGTCATCCTTGAGACCGACGGTAAGCTGATGACCGGCCGTGATGTGGCGATCGCCTGCATCCTGGGTGCGGAGGAATTTGGCTTTGCGACCGCTCCGCTTGTTACCATGGGCTGCGTCATGATGCGTGTCTGCAACCTCGATACCTGCCCGGTCGGCATTGCGACCCAGAACCCGGAGCTGAGAAAACGCTTCAAGGGCAAACCGGAGTATGTTGTAAACTTCATGCACTTTGTGGCACAGGAGCTGCGCGAATACATGGCAAAGCTGGGTGTCCGCACCGTAGATGAGCTGGTGGGACGTACCGATCTCTTAAAGAAGAAGGAACATATTCCGTCTGAGCGTGCAAACAAAGTGGATTTAAGCAATATCCTTGACAATCCGTATGAGGGTGTGCATTTCCGCGGCTACCGCGATAAGCTGGAATACGACTTCAAGCTGGATCAGACGATCGATGAGCAGGTATTCTTAAAGCAGTTAAAGACTGCCCTAAACAAGGGACAGAAGAAGAGCCTCCAGATAGATGTCTCCAACGTAGACCGTACCCTGGGAACCATCTTCGGTTCGGAAATCACCAGACAGTATCCGGACGGACTGCCGGAGGATACTTTCACGATCCAGTGCAACGGCAGCGGCGGACAGAGCTTTGGTGCGTTCATTCCGAAGGGGCTTACCCTGGAACTGGTGGGCGACAGCAACGACTATTTCGGCAAGGGCTTATCCGGCGGTAAGCTGATCGTATATCCGCCAAAAGCAGCAAACTTTAAGGCAGAAGAAAATATCGTCATCGGCAACGTGGCTCTTTACGGAGCGACCAGCGGCAAGGCGTATATCAACGGTGTCGCAGGTGAGCGTTTCTGTGTCCGAAACTCCGGTGCAACCGCCGTCGTAGAGGGTGTTGGTGACCACGGATGTGAATATATGACCGGCGGCCGCGTGGTTGTACTCGGACCGACCGGAAAGAACTTTGCAGCCGGCATGAGCGGCGGTATTGCTTATGTGCTGGATGAAAAACGCGATTTTTATAAGCGCCTGAACAAAGATCTTGTTTCCCTGGAGGAAGTAACCAACAAGTACGATGTCCAGGAATTAAAAGAGATGATCCAGGAACATGTGGCATATACCAACTCCGAGCGCGGAAAAGAAATTCTGGATCACTTTGGCGAGTACCTGCCGAAATTCAAGAAGGTAATGCCTCATGACTACCGCCGCATGATGAATACCATTGTGCAGATGGAAGAGAAGGGCTTAAGCAGTGAGCAGGCGCAGATCGAGGCATTCTACGCAAACCAGAGAAAGTAAGGAGGAGTAACGATGGGAAAGCCAACAGGATTTTTGGAATATGACAGAGTAAACGGCAAGGCGGCAGAACCACTGGAGCGCATCAAGAATTTCAATGAGTTCCACACTCCTTTGACCGAAGAACAGCAAAGAAAACAGGGTGCACGCTGCATGGAATGCGGCGTCCCCTTCTGCCAGTCCGGCATGATGATGAACGGCATGGTATCCGGATGCCCGCTCCATAACCTGGTGCCGGAATGGAATGATCTGGTATACACCGGCAACTGGGCGCAGGCCTACAACCGCTTAAAGAAGACCAACAGCTTCCCGGAATTTACCAGCCGTGTCTGCCCGGCTCCGTGTGAGGCAGCCTGCACCTGCGGCTTAAACGGAAGTCCGGTCAGCATCAAGGAAAATGAGCACGCCATCATTGAGAAGGCATACGAGACCGGCAAGGCAGGTCCGAGACCGCCGAAGCTGCGTACCGACAAAAAGATCGCCGTTATCGGTTCCGGTCCGTCCGGACTGGCTGCGGCAGACCAGTTAAATAAGCGCGGTCATAATGTAACCGTGTTTGAGCGGGAAGACCGGGTTGGCGGACTTCTGATGTACGGCATTCCGAATATGAAGCTGGAAAAGCAGATTATTGACCGTAAGATCAACGTGATGAAAGAAGAGGGCGTGACCTTTGTCACCGGGGCCAATGTCGGAAAGAACTACAAGGCAGCAAAGCTCTTAAAAGAGTATGACAGTATTGTGCTTGCATGCGGAGCCTCCAACCCGAGAGACATCAATGTGCCGGGGCGTGACGCAGAGGGTATTTACTTTGCGGTAGATTTCTTGAAATCCACCACAAAGAGCCTGTTAAACTCTAATTTAGAGGATGGCAATTATATCTCCGCGAAGGATAAGCATGTCATCGTCATCGGCGGAGGTGATACCGGAAATGACTGCGTCGGAACCGCGATCCGTCATGGCTGCGCATCCGTGACCCAGCTGGAAATGATGCCGAAGCTTCCGGAAAAACGCGCCGAAAACAACAGCTGGCCGGAGTGGCCGCGCATCTTAAAGACCGATTACGGCCAGGAAGAGGCCATTGCCGTGTTTGGTCATGACCCGCGCATCTACCAGACAACCGTGAAAGAGTTTGTGAAGGATGAGAGCGGGAAGCTGGTAAAAGCCATCTTAGTGAGCCTGAAAGCCGAGAAGAACCCGGAGACCGGATGCATGTCCATGGTGCCGGTGGAGGGCTCCGAAAAGGAAGTACCGGCAGATCTGGTGCTGATCGCAGCAGGATTTTTAGGCGCTCAGGCATATGTAGCCGATGCGTTTGGTGTCGAGTTAAATGCACGCACCAACGTGGCGACCGAAGCCGGGAAATACGCAACGAATGTCGAGAAAGTCTTCACAGCAGGCGATATGCACCGCGGGCAGTCCTTGGTCGTATGGGCCATTCATGAGGGCCGCGATGTGGCAAAAGAAGTCGATAAATATCTGATGGGATATACGAATCTGGCGTGAAAAGCAGTGGATGTGCCACAGGCACCTCCCGATATGCAATGAAAGAAAAAGAAACAGGATCAGGCATTTTGATTTTGCCTGGTCCTGTTTTTGTTTGGTGATGCTGCGCACAGCACAGCCTATTCAGCATCTTCATGCGCATGATCATAGATTTTCTGAATTTCGTCTGGTAATTTGTCCGGCATCATAGCGTGGATCCGATCTTCATTTCCGTCTGCGATCGCCTGGTCGTAATACCAGCATTTGAAACGGAGCATATCGAGCACGCGCTCCATTTTTTCAATCTCTTTTTCTGCGGCAGCTTTTTGCTGTTCAAAAAAGGATTTGCGTTTCTGGTAGGTAGCCGGTCCTTCGGCGCACCATTCCATAAACTGTTTAATATCTTTTAATTCCACACCGGCACGTTTCAGGCATTCGATGAGGTGCAGCGCATCGATTTCGCGCTGACTGAAGCGGCGGATGCCGGAGGTACGCTCTAAATACGGGAAAAGTCCTTCCTTATCATAATAGCGTAAGGTGGAGATGGGAAGATGGAACATCTCCGATACCTGTCCGATGGTATACATGTACATTCTCCTCTATATAAAAATAAATGATTCAAACCTAAAGTTATAGTTAAGGTTACGATAGCATGGGGGAGAAGAAAAGTCAACCATTCTCTTAAGCAGGAGTAAACGGTTAGTACTCAAGAAATGCCTGAAATATCAGTAAACGCTTGACGTAAAGTCAACTTTAGGGGATATAATACACAGCAGAGGGTGGAAATATGCCCGCGTGGATTTCAGAGAAGAACAGGAGGATGATTTGTATGGTAAAACAGACAGCAGGCAGAGACGCCTTAAATGATTTCGCACCGAAATTTGCACAGTTAAACGACGATGTTCTTTTTGGTGAGGTATGGTCCAGAGAGGACAAGCTTTCCTTAAAGCTTCGTTCCGTAGTCACCATTTCCGCACTGATCGGAAAAGGCATTGTGGACAGCTCTTTAAAATATCATCTGGAGAGCGCCAGAAAGAACGGTGTGACAAAAACCGAGATGGCAGAAATCCTGACCCATATTGCATTTTACGCAGGATGGCCGAATGCCTGGGCTGCATTCCGCATGGCAAGGGAAGTATACCAGGATGACTGCAGCAACGAGGAGCACGGCGGCTTTTTCGGACAGGGTGAGCCGAACACGGCTTATGCAAAATACTTTATCGGAAACAGCTATTTAAAACCGCTGACCGATCCGAAAAAGACCGTATTTATCGCAAACGTCACCTTTGAGCCTGGCTGCCGCAACAACTGGCACATTCATCACGCAAAATCCGGCGGCGGACAGCTTCTTATCTGTGTAGACGGCGAGGGCTGGTACCAGGAGGAAGGAAAACCGGCACAGAGCTTAAAGCCGGGTGACATCGTTACGATTCCGGCAGAAGTAAAGCACTGGCATGGTGCAAAGGCCGGAAGCTGGTTCTCCCATCTGGCAGTTGAGTGCCCGGGCGAGGAGACATCCAACGAATGGCTGGAGCCGGTAACCGATGAAGTATATGCAAAACTGGGAGAATAATCAAAGGAGGAAAACATCATGGCAAAATCATTAGTAGCATATTTTTCAGCAAGCGGAGTGACCGGAAAAGTGGCAGAAGTGCTCGCTAAAGCAGCAGGCGCAGACCTTCATGAGATCAAACCGGCAGTACCGTATACCAGTGCGGATTTAAACTGGATGGATAAAAAGAGCCGCAGCAGTGTGGAGATGGCAGACCCGTCTTCCAGACCAGAGATCGCGAATAAAGTAGAAAACATGGATCAGTATGATACCGTATTTGTTGGATTCCCGATCTGGTGGTATGTTGCACCGACTATCATCAACACGTTTCTGGAGCAGTATGACTTCTCCGGCAAGAAGATCGTGCTCTTTGCAACCTCTGGCGGAAGCGGCTTTGGAAAGACGGCCTCTGCATTGAAAAACAGTGTTTCCGCATCGGCCCAGATCGTGGAAGGCCGCCTGTTAAACGGAAGAGTCCAGGAAGCCGAGTTAAAAGACTGGGTAAAGACGCTGTAAAGAAGTTGTAAGTATTCTGAAAAATCAAGAAGCATTGGCATGAAAAGCTGACAAAAAACACCTGGTATTTTGACATTGCACCGGTGAATGGCTGGTATTCCCACAGACAGCTTGTGATTGCCAGCATTGTGTGCGTGACGATGGCAGCATTTATCGCGATTTCTTTTATGCAGACAGAAATGTGCCATTACCGGGAAGCCATCTATATGGAAGAAACCAGAAAATCGGCGTAGGAGATCCGGCATTCTGCAGAAGAAGCGCGGGCAGCCAATGCGTCAAAGACCAGTTTCTTATCGCGCATGAGCCATGATATCCGGACACCGCTCAACGGTATCATTGGTTTGCTGCAGATCAATGAAAAACATCCAGATGATCCAGGTCTGATCGAGAGCAACCGCAAAAAAATCCTGGTAGCGGCAAATCATCTGCTTGACCTGATCAACGATGTACTGCAGATGAGCAAGCTGGAAAACGGAGAGATCGTTCTGGCACATGAGATTTTGAATTTAAATGATCTGTCCAAGGATATCATTGCAATCCTGGATCAGCGGGATGCTGATGCCGGGGTTTCGCTGCAATATGATGAAACTTCTGAACGGGTCACCTACCCGTGGGTATATGGCAGTCCTTTACATATCCGGCAGTTATTTTTAAACATTTACGGCAACTGCATCAAATACAATCATGTTGGCGGAAGCGTCCGCTCAACGTTTCACAGTCTTGGCACATCAGATGACGGCAAGACCGTTACCTATCAGTGGGTAATCACCGATACCGGAATCGGTATGAGCAAAGAGTTCCTGAAGCATATCTATGAGCCATTTGCACAGGAACATTCGGATGACCGGAGCATCCGTCAGGGCACCGGACTTGGCATGGCGATTGTAAAGGGACTGGTGGAACAGATGCAGGGAAGCATTGAGGTACAGAGTGAAGTTGGTGTTGGCTCTGTCTTTATCATCACGATTCCATTTGAGATTGCAGAGGAAGCAGGAGGGAAGGACGAGTCTTGTGCACAGAATTACCAGATAAACGGACTGCATTTGCTGCTGGCAGAAGATAATGAACTGAATGCGGAAATTGCAGAAACGCTTCTGTGTGATGAAGGCGCAGCAGTAACGATTGTTCATGATGGAAAAGAGGCATTGGATTTATTTTTGTCGAAACCTGCACATACTTTTGATGCAATTTTAATGGACATGATGATGCCGAATATGGATGGAATTACTGCGACAAAAGAAATCCGTGCATCCAGCAATGTAAGACCAGATGCCGGACAGATCCCGATCATTGCCATGACTGCAAATGCGTTTGATGAAGATGCAAAGCGATGCACCGATGCAGGCATGAATGCGCACTTATCGAAACCGCTTCAGATGGAAAAAGTGATTCGCATCATCGCACAGTGCTGCGGAGAAGCGGATGTACAAATACAAACAGTTACGGATTGCTAATGGTGAAAATGGCAATGAAAAATGGAAAATTGAAAAAGTAAGGCAATGAAAAATTGGCGGTCCGCTAAAAAAACGCTTGACAGGAGAATGGTCATCTTATATAATGTTGTTATTGCATGAGCAATACATACAATTTATAAAATGGCCTGGTGGCTCAGCTGGTTAGAGCGCCGCCCTGTCACGGCGGAGGTCGTGGGTTCGAACCCCATCCGGGTCGTTATTTTAGAGGAGTCTTTTGCGGACTCCTCTTTTTTTATTTTAAAATTAGTTCGGGTTTTGAAATTCCCTCACAAAAAAATCCCGATTCTCTCACAAAATGAACACATTCTCCTGATATGTTTATAAAAACGAAAGACCGATTCAGAGAGGTCGGTATCGGCAGATGAAATGTATACGTTTTATGAGGAAAATACGGAGAGCTTCGATCATATGACTCCGATGGTGAACATCAGCGGAACCGTAAAAAACGGCACGGATTCCATGACGGCTACATCCATAAACGGTGTCAGTGAGGATTATCTTGGCATCAAAGACTGGAGCCTGAGTTATGGGCGCAATATCCAATATCCGCATATGCCTCCGATAAAGCCGTGGAAACCGTATATCTCGGCGCGCCGGAGCATGTCTGGTGGGAGACTGACACCACCGGAAAGTGGTCCTCTGTGAAGAAAGCCCATGAATACCAGGTGAAACTATACATTGCGGACAATGTGGAGCGGGAGGAGGACAACTGGCGCAAGGTGGATTTCGATGATGAAAGCCTGGAGGAAGCCGAGTGTGTGATGACCAGGAGCACCGGAGAAACCTCCTGCGATTTCAGTGCCTACATGAATGATCTGCACACCTATTTCTTTGTTGTGCGTGCAACTCCCAAAGTCAGCGAACAGGCCTACGTCAAAGCCGGCTCCTGGACAGGTTCCACGGATGTGGACTACCGGGCAAAACAGGTGATCGGCTATACAGATGGAAAATGGCGCAATTACCTGGAAGGAAGCCGCTACCAGCTGGTAGACGGAACGTATCTGGAAGCTGGCTGGCAGCTCATCGAAGCCAGCTGGTATCTGTTTGATGAGCAGGGATACCGTCTTACCGGCTGGCAGGAACGGGACGGGAAAAAATACTATCTCGGAGACAGTGGCCAGCTGGCAACCGGCTGGTTTGTCTGGAATGAAAACTGGTATTACGCAGATTCAGACGGCGTCATGCAGACCGGATGGATCATGACAGAACCGGGAAAATATTATTATATGGATGAAAATGGTATATGGGTAGAAGATAAAGAGAAGGACGTTGATGTGTGAGTCGGCGTCCTTTTTGCTGTTCAGAGAAGTTCACGTCTGTGACCGGCAAATTTTTTATCATGTATTCCGGGAAAGCTGTATTCAGATTCAATAGAATATCCCGCCACTTTATGGTATGATAGATAATATAGCGGACGGCGAGGCAATCGAGTGACGAAGTCACGAGAACGAGCGCACAATATAAAATAAGGAGGAACGCTATGAACCAGAATCCATTTGGGGGACAGGATCCGTTCGATTTTCTGCGCAGGCAGATGGAAGAACAGTTAAAACAGAAGCAGCAGAGCCAGCGGCAAAAAACAAACAAAACCAGCTGGCAGAACCAGGGAGAGGCGGGAGAAAAGCCGGACGGCAGTAAAGAGCAGGAACCGGAGCGCTTTGATTCCGATGGCAATCCGGTAAAAAAGAAAAAGAAGAAGCTTAAGCTTTTCCGGAATGCAGGAACAGCAGTGGTGGTTCTGGTCGTGGCATTTGCTGCCATGAACAGCTATTACATGCTGGATGAAGAAAATTATGCTGTGGTGACGACACTTGGAAGTCCGCAGGCCGAGTCACAGGCCGGCCTGCATTTTAAGATTCCGTTTATTCAGAATGTCCGTATGGTTTCCAAGGGAATCAAAGGCATGCCGATCGGCTATATCCCGGAAACCAGCGAGTCCGTGGATGAGGAATCCATCATGATCACCAAGGACTTCAATTTCGTTAACACGGATTTTTATCTGGAATACATGGTCAATGATCCGGTAAAGTATCTGTACGCTTCTTCAGACCCGGAGTCCACGCTGAAAATGCTGGCGCAGTCTTATATCCGCGACACGGTTGGCATTTATAATGTGGACGATGTCATTACCACTGGAAAAGCCGTGATCCAGTCAGAAATCAAAGAAAAGCTGACTAACCGCATGATCGCGGAGGATATCGGTCTTTCGGTGGTCAACATCACGATCCAGGATGCATTCCCGCCGACCGATGAAGTCTTGAGCGCGTTCAAAAACGTGGAAAACGCAAAGCAGGGAAAAGAAACTGCGATCAATAATGCCAATAAGGACCGGAATGAGAAGATTCCGCAGGCAGAGGCAGAATGCGACCAGATCATCAAGAACGCAGAGGCAGAAAAAGAAGCCCGCATCAATGAGGCGCAGGGCCAGGTAGCGCGTTTTGAACAGATGTATACTGAGTACAGCAAGTATCCGCTCATCACCAAACAGCGTATGTTTTACGAGACGATGGAGGATGTGCTTCCGTCAATGAAGGTTTACATTGTGGATGAGAGCGGAACCCAGAAAATGCTGCCGTTGGACAGCTTCACTTCAGCCATGCAATCTTCAGCAGCAGGAGCGGGGATTTCAGACGGTACTGCGTCTAAGAACAGCGGTGCATCCGGCAATAGCAGCACATCCGGTAGTGGCAGCGCATCCGGTACTTCTGGCAGTGCTGGAGTACCGGATAACACGGAAGGAGGAAACCAGTGATGAAGAAAATCGTAAAAGCTTTTAGCGGCCTGATCCTTGTAGCAGCATTGTTTGTGGCAGGAAGTGCATTGGTCATCACCTATCCGGACGAGTATACGATCGTGCGCCAGTTCGGCGAGATCGTGCGCGTGGTTGATACCCCTGGTGTATCCGTGAAAATCCCGCTGATGCAGACCAGCTCTACCATTCCGCGTGCGCTGCAGATCTATGATATCCCGAAATCGGATGTCATCACCAAAGATAAAAAGAGTATGATCGCAGATGCTTTCGTACTTTGGAAAATATCCGATCCGGTCCTGTTTACCCGCCATTTAAACGGGCAGGTAGCACAGGCACAGTCCCGCATCGCAGCCTCCGTCTTTTCCTCTATGAAATCCGTCATTTCCAATATGGATCAGACCGAAATCATCGAGAACCGTGATGGAAAGCTTGCGGAGGATATCAAGGAGAACATCGGTACCTCACTGGATGGTTATGGGATTGAGGTTCTGGCCGTGGAAACGAAATCCCTGGATATGCCGGATGACAATAAGCAGTCCGTGTATGACCGCATGATCTCCGAGCGAAACAACATTGCGGCATCTTACACCGCACAGGGCAATTCTTCCGCACAGAAGATCAAAAACGATACCACGAAAGAAGTATCAGTCATGAAGTCAGAGGCAAATGCAGAGGCAGAGAAAATCAAGGCGGAGGGCGAGGCACAGTACATGCAGATCTTGTCCAATGCCTACAACGATGCCAGCAAGGCAGATTTTTATAACTTTGTCCGCTCCCTGGATGCAGCGAAAGCATCCTTAAAGAACGGAAACAACACCCTGATCCTCGACAAGAGCTCGCCGATCACGCAGATCTTCTACGGATACTAAAATAACAATATCACACAGTAACGAACGAGGGCCGAAAGGTTTCGTCCCCGCCATTCGGCGGGGACGGAACCTTCCGGCCCATTTGTGTTTACTGTGCGATATTGTTTACTGCAGCTCCGCCTCCACATCCGGGAACATGCCTACGGAGCGTTTCAGGATCCCGTGCACCTGTGCGATGCAGATTCCGTAATTGGTGACCGGTACGTTTTGCGCGACGGCGTGTGCAATCCGGGACTTCATTTCCCGCTCGTTCAGCATGCAGCCGCCGCAGTGGACAACCAGCGCGTAAGGAGACAGATCTTCCGGAAATTCCCCGCCGGAGGTGAACACGAAGTTTAATTCCTTTTTGGTGTAGCTGCGGATCCAGGCGGGCAGCTTTACGGTTCCAATGTCACCGCACTGCCGGTGGTGGGTGCAGCCTTCGGAGATCAGGACTGTATCACCGTCCTGCAGTTTATCCAGCTGCGCGGCTCCATGTACCGCTTCCTTCAAGTCTCCTTTGTAACGGGCAAAGAGAATGGAAAATGAGGTCAGCGGGACATCGGAAGGCGTTTCCTGATCCACTTTTTTGAATGCCTGGGAGTCGGTGATGACCAGTGCCGGTTTTTTTGCAAGAGAATGTAAGGTCTGGGACAGCTCGGTTTCCCTGGTGACCACAGAGATGGCACCGGATTCCAGTACATCGCGGATAGTCTGCTGCTGGGGCAGGATCAGGCGTCCCTTTGGGGCAGCGGAATCGATCGGGACGACCAGGACAACCAGGTCTTGTGGCCGGATCAGGTCAGCGACAATGCGCTTTTCATCACTTTCAGAAGAAACAGCGTTCGCTAGCTTTCCGATCAGCTCTTTCAGCTCCTGAATCTGATCGCCGTTTTTGGCGCTGACGCAGATCTCGTTTTCTTGCTTTGCATATCGAGGATGTGCCGGTGGCACGTCCGCTGATTTTGCGGAGAGCGGAGTGGTGATGAGGTCCGCTTTGTTGTATACCGTGATATGGGGCAGCTTTTTCTCATCGAAGAGCTTCAAAAGCTCCTTGTCAGCCTGCTGCAGTCCTTTTTCTGAGTCCACTACCAGAATGGCAATGTCGGTTTTATCGAGAACCTGCAGGGCACGTTTTACACGCATTTCCCCCAGTGCTCCCACATCGTCAATGCCTGGCGTGTCGATGATGACAACTGGGCCGATGGGCAGAAGCTCCATGGCTTTCTGGACCGGATCGGTCGTGGTGCCTTTGGTTTCAGAGACCAGAGACAGGCTTTGCCCAGTCACAGCGTTGACAACGCTGGATTTTCCGGCGTTGCGCAATCCGAAGAAGCCGATGTGAACGCGTTCGGCGGATACTTTATCATTCAGACTCATGATTTTTCCTCTTTTCCTATTATGTTGCAGCCCGGCAAAGAAAACCGATTCTTTCCCGGGCTGTTTTGTTTCTGTGCATATCAAGAAGACACCAGTGGCGCATCCGCTGCCTGGTTATGCTTACTGTTGGAATTTTCAGAACCGGAAATCCCGGCGGCTGGATGCCTTGATATCTTCGATATTTTTTCTTGCGATCTCACGCACCTTTTCCTTTGGAATCTTTTCCAGTTCCTTTTCAATCAGTGCAAATCCATGTTGTTTCGTTTCCTCGCTGGCATAATCTACCAGATATTCGGTCAGGGTCATCAGTGCATTCGGATGGCAGCAGTTTAAAATCTGGCCGTTTTTGCACAGGCTCATAAAGCGGTCGCCGGTGCGGCCTTCCCGGTAGCAGGCGGTGCAGAAGGACGGAATGAAGCCGAGCTGCATCAGCCAGTCGACAACCTCATCTAAGGAGCGCTGGTCAGAAACATCGAACTGCTCGGAATCGTGCGGGCGTTCTTCCTCACAGTAGCCGCCGACGGAGGTTCTGGAAGCACCGCTGATCTGGGAAACACCCAGCTGCAGCATTTTTTCGCGTACCTCCTGGCTCTCTCTGGTGGAGATGATCATGCCGGTGTATGGGACCGCAATGCGGATGCAGGCTGCAATTTTTTCAAAAATATCGTCGGAAAGGCTGTTGTCAAACGCATCCGGGTCAATATCATCGGCGTGCTTAACACGCGGAACGCTGATGGTGTGCGGGCCGACACCATGCATGGCTTCCAGGTGCTCGGCATGCATCATCAGTCCGGCAAATTCGTACTGGTATCCTTCCAGGCCGAATAAAACGCCAAGACCGACATCATCGATCCCGCCTTCCATGGCGCGATCCATCGCTTCGGTATGGTAGTCATAGTTGTGCTTCGGGCCAGTCGGATGCAGTTCTTCGTAGCTCTTTTTGTTGTAGGTTTCCTGGAACAGGATGTAGGTGCCGATTCCGGCTTCCTTTAATTTCCGGTAGTTTTCCACGGTCGTAGCCGCAATGTTGACATTGACGCGGCGGATATCGCCGTTTTTATGGTGGATGGAGTAGATGGTCCTGATCGATTCCAGAATGTACTCGATCGGGTTGTTGACCGGATCTTCCCCAGCCTCGATGGCTAATCGTTTGTGCCCCATATCCTGCAGGGCGATGACTTCCTTTTTGATCTCCTCTTGGGTCAGCTTGATGCGGGCAATGTGCTTGTTCTTCATATGGTAAGGACAGTATACACAGCCGTTCACGCAGTAGTTGGAGAGATAGAGCGGGGCAAACATGACGATGCGGTTTCCGTAGAAGGCCTGCTTGATCTCTTCTGCCAGCTGGTACATTTGGGCAACCTTTTCCGGAATGTCGCAGGCAAGGAGAACGGATGCCTCACGGTGAGAGAGTCCGGCACAGTGCGTTTGGGTGCCATCAGCACTTTTGACGGGTCTTGCTTTTGCCAGGATCTCATCGATCAGGGCGATGTTATGTTTGTTTTCCTCCGCGTAGCGGATGGTGTCGAGGATTTCCCCGTGGTTGATAAATTCCTCTGCTTTTAAAGATTTTGGGTTGTAGATAGCCATATTGTTTTCTTCCTTTCTTTGCGGTTGGAAGCATTTTAGCAACCTTCCGTCAGAATTTTTCAAGTATGATGTCACCACGTGCGGTGACGATGGAGTAGCCGATGGATTCCATACGGCGGTTTAAACAGGAGCGGCACTGGGCCGATTCATCCCCGGTACAGATCTTATTGTCGTAGAGCGCATATTTTTTCCGCTCGGACACCGGGGAAAGGTTTGGCATGACCACATTGGCGCCTGCCAGGATGCCTTTTTCCCTGCCCTTTGGATCAATCGTGCCAAGGGCCGTGGTCGCGGGCAGCAAAATATTCGGCTTGATCAGCCGGATGAGAGAGAGCAGGTAGATCGTCTGGTCTGCGGTTCCTGCCGGCATATCACGGAAAGGAGTATCTTTCTGCGGGATGAACGGGCCAATACCGCACATTTCGGGCTGAAAGGCCTCGATAAATTTTAAATCCTCCGCGAGGCAGTCTGCGGTCTGGTAAGGAGAACCAACCATAAACCCACAGCCCACCTGATAACCAATCTCCTTTAAATCCCTCAGACAGCGCATCCGGTTATCAAAGGACATGGATGCGGGATGCAGCTTTTCGTAGTGCGCTTTGTCTGCAGTCTCGTGGCGGAGCAGATACCGGTCCGCTCCTGCATCGAACATTTGCTGGTAATCCTCTCTGGAGCATTCTCCGAGGGAGAGCGTTACCGCGCAGTCCGGATAGCGCTCCTTGATCTCGCTAACAAGGCTGCAGACTTCATGTACCGGGACAATGCCTTCGCCGCCCTGCAGCACAAAGGTGCGAAAACCTAGATTCCATCCCTCTTCGCAGCATTCTAAGATCTGTTCTTTCGTGAGCTGGTAGCGGTCGCAGCTTGTGTTGGATCTGCGGATGCCGCAGTAGATACAGTCGTTTCTGCAGTAATTTCCAATCTCGATCAGTCCGCGCACATAGACACCGGTGCCGTAAATTTTGCGGCGCAGGGCATCGGCTTTTTTTGCAGCATAGTCTGCCAGTTCTTTCGTCTGACCTTCCACCAGCGCCCGGTATTCTTCCTGCGCCAGGGCGTGACGCTCCGCCAAAAGGTCGATCAGGGTAAAAAGCTTTGTCATGGCACTTACCCGATGATGTTGGAGTAAGCGGTTTTGACGCTGACCCCGTCCAGATTTCCAAGCTTTCCGGCCAGGGCGGAGATCGTATCCTGCGGTGCGTCCATGGCAATGGATACGATGCTTATATGCTTCTGGCGGTAGGGAATTCCCATTCTTCCGATGATATACGGGCCGTACTCATGAAGCATGGAATTCAGCTTCTCTACGGAATCCGGGTTTTCTACGATGATACTCATAACAGCAACACGTGTTTCCATAAAACCTCCTGTTTGTTGTAGTGGTGGATGACTGCGGAAGCAGCAGGCAGTCATAAAGACAGAGAAAAAATGCTACCGGGTATGAATGCATGAACTGTAACAGAAAAAGCCGCGCCCCGAAGGGTGCGGCTGGAGAGACTACGACTTTAGACCATGAACCAGACGAACCTTTCACGCAGGGGGAAGCTGTCAGTCTACAGGGAAATGACAGAACCTCCTTAATGTCGGGAAGCGCTTTTTGATTGATTGTTACTGTTCACGCAAGCGTGCCCAGCTTTTTGATTCTCAATAACTCCAGAATACCATAGAAAAAAACAGATTTCCAGTAGTACTTGAAATTTTACGGAAAGTCCAGTATAATAAAACAATATTTGACGGTTTAACGCGTTAAACTGTTGAAAACATTCTGCGAGTTAGAAAAATCTTGCGTCTGCATATTCCGTATATTGCATGTGCAGCCGCATGACTGAGAAATGCTTCGGAATGGAAGAGAAAGAGGATAAGAGAGGGAAACACAATGAACGAAGAAAAGAAACTGAATATGCTTCAGTCGCTGGTGCTTCTGCTTCTGATCATCGGATCGGTGGCAGTCTGCATCCGGTTGAAGACGGGAGGCCCGATGATCGGATTGTTTATGAGCTGGATCATCATTTATCTGTTTTGCAAAGTCTTAAAAATGGATTATGACAAGGTGGTAAGCGGTGCTTACGATGCCATCCGGGTTGTTGTGCCGACGCTGTGCCTGCTTATGGCAATCGGTGTTATGATCGGTACCTGGCTGCAGAGCGGTACCATTGCATCGATCATTGTAGGTGGTTTAAAGATGATCAATCCGACATGGCTGCTTCCGCTGACCCTGGTGTTCTGTGCGGTATTAAGCCTTGTGACCGGAACCTCCTATGGTTCTGTAGGAAGTGCCGGAGTAGCCATGATGGCGATCGGTAACGCCATGGGGATCAATTCTGGCATGGTGGCTGGTGCCGTGATCTGCGGTGCCATGTTTGGTGATAAATTAAGCCCGCTTTCAGATACGACAAACCTGGCCCCGGCAGTAGCAGGCGCAAAGCTAAACGACCATGTCCGTTCCATGCTTTGGACAACCCTGCCGACCTTTGCGATCAGCCTGGTGCTCTTTACCATTCTTGGTATCAGCCAGACCTCTGGCGGTTATGAGGAAGGAAATCTGCTGGTTTACGTCGATGCCCTCCAGGGCGAGTTCAAACTTGGGATCGTGACGCTGATCCCGGCCATCGTGATCATTGTCCTGCTTTTATGCAAGGTCAATGCCATCGTGTCGCTGGGACTTTCAGCAGTCTGCGCCGGTGCAGTGTCCTGGTTCTGCCAGGGCGCAACCCTGCAGAGTATCATCCGCGTGGCTTATAACGGCTACAGCACCCAGATCGAGGAGGATATTTTAAAGACGATCTTAAACCGCGGCGGAATGAGCAGTATGCTGCAGTATGTGGCTATCATCTGCTTTGCAGTTGGAATGGGCGGAATGCTGGACCGTCTTGGAGTGTTGGAGAATATCTTAAATGCGATCACGGACCGGATCCACAGCGACGGAAGCCTGATCCTGGCAAGCCTTTTGGTCGGTTATGTGACCAGCCTGATCAGCTGTTCCCAGCCGATGTCCCATGTGCTGACTGGCAACATGATGAAGCCGTTATTCAAGGAACGGAAGATTGCACCGGAGATCTTATCCCGTACGCTGGAAGATGCAGGAACCTTGTCTGGACCGATGATCCCGTGGCACGGTTATTGTGTATACATGGCGGGTACGCTGGGTGTGGCATGGTCTGCATTCTTCCCGTATCTGTTCCTTTTGTATTTAACACCGTTATTCAGTATTTTTTACGGATTTACGGGAATTTCCATCAAACATATTGAAGAATAGGAAGGGAAGCATCTGATCATGGAAACAAAACTTGTACTTCTTGGCACCGGCACGCCGAACGCGTGCCCCAATGCCAGCGGACCATCTTCCGCAGTTGTTGTAGGAGACCGGGCATACCTGGTTGATTTTGGGCCGGGTGTGGTCCGTCAGGCTGCAAAGGCCTATCAGAAGGGGGTGGATGCCCTGCGCCCAGACCGCCTGACTGTGGCCTTCTGTACGCATTTGCATACCGACCACACAGCCGGGTATTCTGACCTGATCTTTACCCCGTGGGTGTTGGAGCGGAAAGAGCCGTTGAAGATGTTTGGCCCAAAGGGCATCAGGGAAATGACCGGTTATATCCAGAAGGCTTACGCAGTGGATATCGATTTCCGCATCAACGGCTTTGAAAAAGCAAATGAAGTGGGGTACAAAGTAGAAGCAGCGGAAATTCAGCCGGGCGTGATCTACCGGGATGACCGGGTAACGGTAGAGGCATTCCCAGTCAGTCACGGGACACTTGAAAGCTACGGCTTTAAATTCACGACTCCGGATAAGGTGATCGTGATCAGCGGCGATACCGCACCGCTTGAAATCGTGGCAGAGAAAGCGAGAAACTGTGACATTCTGCTGCATGAGGTGGAGTACACAGCCGGACTTTCTGCCCGGGAGCCAAAATGGCAGAAGTATCACAGGGAGGTGCATACCTTAAGTGTGGACCTGGCTAAGGTGGCACAGAAAGCGCAGCCAAAGCTTCTTGTCACATATCACCGGATCTATCATATGGAAATCCAGGATAATACGGTGGATGTGGAAGCGGAGATGGAACGCAGAAACGAAGCAATCCTGCAGGAAATAAGGGATGCTGGTTATGAAGGTGCTGTCGTGAACGGACAGGACCTGAATATTTTCTAAAAACGTTATTTTGAACAATATTTTATAATGTTTTCATTGAAACCAGACGTCCTGCATGATGAGATATACGTACAAGAAAAAACACATTGGCTCTGCATCAGAGGACAAAAGAAAATGAAAACAGGACATAAAAAATTGCAGCCAGTAATAAGGTTTTCCGTGGAACTGGAAAACAGCATAGAAACTCGGACGCGCAGAATGCGCACTGGAAAAGCCACCGGAGCATAAACTATCATAAGAATGCTTCAGGGTGGCTTTTTCTTTGCAGACATTTCCAAAGCCGTTGACACCTGGAGAGGAACGGGCCTGCCTGGAACGCTTGCAGGAGGGCGACCGTGAGGCACGCGATATCCTGATCGAACGAAACCTGAGACTGGTAGCGCATGTAGTCAAAAAATACCAGGGGACGGAATATGAAACCGAGGATCTTTTATCGGTAGGCACGATCGGCCTTATCAAAGCCGTAAATACCTTCCGGCCGGACCGTGGGAGCAGGCTGGCAACATACGCGGCGAAATGCATTGAAAATGAAATCCTGATGCTGTTTCGCGCAGGGAAAAAGTATAACCGGGAGGTCTCTTTATTTGAGCCGATCGGGGTAGACAAGGATGGGGAGTCGGTCAGCTTGGTGGATGTGATCGAGCTGGAAACCAGGGAGACGCTGGAAGACCTGATCCTGGAACAGGACAAAAAAGAGCTCTATGAGGCATATGCCTGCTGCTTAAAGCCACAGGAGCAGACGGTGGTAAAGCTGCGCTATGGCCTGTTCGGGACAAAGCCGCGCACCCAGCGGGAAATTGCAAAGCAGCTTGGGATATCGCGCTCCTATGTTTCGCGAATCGAAAAGCGCGCACTGAAAAAGCTGGCAGAGCAATTGAAAACAGGTTAATGTACAGGAGTAGGAATTTTTAAACCCCAAACCCAAAATAATCATATAAGTTGCAAGAAATTTGCATTGTTTTCAGATGCTTTCCCATATATAATGTATGGGAAAGCATTTTTACAGTGCGGTCTAGGCACTAAGTTTATGTTTGCAGTTTATTGCATTGCAGACTGGAAAGGCGCCGGTGGTGCGTCTGTGGATTGAAACAAACAATCAAAGGAGGGGTATTATTATGTCTACTATTTTAGTGACAGGCGGTGCAGGTTATATCGGAAGCCACACCTGCGTGGAGCTTTTAAATGCTGGATACGATGTGGTTGTTGTGGACAACCTGTGCAATTCCTGCAGAGAGTCTTTAAAGCGCGTGGAGGAGATTACCGGAAAGAAGCTGACATTCTATGAGGTGGATCTGTTAGATGAACCGGCTCTGGATTCTGTATTCCAGAATGAAAAGATAGACGCAGTCATCCATTTTGCAGGCTTAAAGGCAGTTGGGGAGTCGGTATACAAGCCGCTTGAGTATTACCATAACAACATTACCGGAACGCTGATCCTGTGCGATGTCATGCGCCGCCATGGCTGCAAGAGCATTGTCTTCAGTTCTTCTGCAACCGTCTATGGAAATCCGGCTTTTGTGCCGATCACCGAGGAATGCCCGAAGGGCGAGATCACCAATCCTTACGGACGCACCAAGGGTATGCTGGAGCAGATCTTAACCGATCTTCACACAGCAGATCAGGACTGGAAGGTTATGCTGCTCCGTTACTTTAACCCGATCGGAGCCCATAAATCCGGACGTATCGGTGAAAATCCGAAGGGAATCCCGAACAACCTTCTTCCATATATTACCCAGGTGGCAGTCGGCAAGCTGGTATGCCTCGGCGTATTTGGCAATGATTATGATACCCCGGACGGCACCTGTGTCCGTGACTACATCCATGTTGTTGACCTGGCAGACGGCCATGTAAAGGCTCTGGACAAGCTGGCAAAGGAACAGGGCGGTGTCTGGATCTACAATCTGGGAACCGGAGTCGGCTACAGTGTTCTGGATGTGATCAATGCCTTTGAGGAGGCCAACAACTTAAAGATCAACTACGTATTCAAGGAGCGCCGTGCAGGCGATGTCCCGCAGTGCTACGCAGATTCCTCCAAGGCGGAGCGTGAGCTTGGCTGGAAGGCAAAATACGGCATCCGTGAGATGTGTGAGGATTCCTGGAGATGGCAGAAGAACAATCCGAACGGATACGAGGAGAAATAAGGAACGCGTTTTTACAATGCACGGACAGCGAAAAGCATCCTAAGCTAAGGAGCACCGGAAAATAAAAAGAATAGTAAGATAAAACGAGGAGGCCGTCAGGCCTCCTCGTCGCTCATTAAAGACTTCATGATAAACGAATAAATTTCTTTGCTTTTATGTTCCCACTGGGCACTCATGGCAGCAGCCTGGTCGCGGTCCGGAACGGACAGGTTCAGTTCAATCAGGGGAGAACGCCCCTCGCGGACTTCACAGTGGACGATATAATCCTGGCTGGTGGACTTATAATAATCGGAAACAAGGCTGACCTCATTGCGCAGGCGCAGGCGGTTTTCCTTTAAATAGGTGTCCATGTCCTCAATGATCGCAGGGGAAATGCTGCTCTCGAAAAAATGAAGGGTTTCTTCGCCTTCTTTTGTGATCTCATAGCGGGTTGTGCTGTGTGTGGATTCTGCGTGGATCAGCCCGGAATCCTTTAACTCACCGAGTGCCTGCTGGAGTGTAAAATAGCTGGCATACTCATGCTGGAGGAAAAAATCCGTCAGCTGTGCGTTGGTCAGCGGGAAATTTACTTTCTTGAGCATGTACAGGTTCATCAGTTTATATAACGTCATCGGTTCAGATAACATAGAAAAAAGCCTCTTTCATCTGGAAAATTTTCTTCATGATTTTGTAAACATAAAGTTACAAATTTTTCTTAATCATACCAATTTAAACCTTTTAAATCAAGTAGAATTATGCTAAACTAATTTCACATGTGATAAAGAGGGATACTATGAGAGAAAAAATTAACCGCCTGGCAAAGGGCATTGTTGATACAGAAATCCCGGAGGTCCTGATTCTGCCGGAAACGTGCGGGGGAACGGTGACAGCCGGACAGATATGCAGAAAAGAACTTTATGTGTCGGACCGTTATGGCTTTTTTGTAAAGGGCCTGATCTATTCGTCCCATCCGTGTGTGAAGGTGCTGGGCTCTTCCTTTGGAGGAAACCGGAACCGCCTTTTTTATGAGGTAGACTGCCGTACCCTGTCAGATGGAGACAAAATCGAGGGAGTGTTTGATCTGGTGACCAATGGCGGCGAAAAAAAGCTGCCATATTCTTTTGTTGTGGAACCGGATCCGGTTGGAAAGATTCTGGCAGATTTAAAAACGCCGGAGGCATTTGCGAAGCTGGTACAGTGCGATGCGGAATTTGCGAAGCGCCTGTTTGCGTACCAGGATTTTACGGATGCACCATTTTTACAGGATCTGCACGTCCGTGCCCTTTATGATGGATTAAAGGGCAAGCCGGACCGCCAGAATGGGCTGGAGGAATTTCTTGTCGGGCTGAATGTAAAAAAGCCTGTAGAATTAGAGGCAGATACTGCGGTGCGCAGTCTGGAAAATCCGCCTGCCGGCCATCAGGAAATGATCCGGGTGGAGAAAAATACCTGGGGCTATGTTCGCTTTGAGGTCCGGACAGATGGTGAATTTATCACACTTCCAAAGACCACATTTACCGAAGATGATTTTCAGGATGGGGTTTGCGAAGTCCCGTATCAGGTAAATACAGCACATCTCCACCAGGGGAAAAATCTGGGAGCGCTTATGGTGTCCTCCATGCGCCAGGACATCTGCATTCCGGTGGAGGTGCAGTATGGAGAAGAACGGAAGGACCATCAGGCCTATGGCAGGCGTGAGGCCTTTGGAAAGTACCTGGAGCTGAGACTGGAATATGAGCTGGGCCTTTATGGGGAAGCACTAATGCTGAACCAGCTAAAGCAGCAGCTGGAGCTGATCCAGAACCAGTATGGGGAGAGCCTGGCAGTCAGCCTGTACAGGGCAGATCTTCTGCTTCTGGAGGGTGACATGGAAGGCGCCGGAAAGGTGCTGGAAGATTGTAAAGAAGAAGCGGATTCCGTGCGTAAGTACCGCCCGGAGTATGCAAAACTTCACCTGTACCTGTCAAAGCAGGTGATGTCCGGCTCTGGACAGGCTGAACAGGAGGAGATGCCGGCGGAAGAACTGCTTAAAGAGCTTTGCGGAGAGTTTGAACAGGGCAGCCGCAGCCCGTATCTTTATGTCCGGGTGTGGGAGGTATACCAGAAAAATCCACAGCTTCTCACAGAGCTGTCCGGCTTTACGGTCCAGGTCCTGATGTTTGCTGCAAAACGCAAGCTGGTGGATGAGGACTTTGCCAGACGCGCGGCAGAACTGGCGGTTTCCAGAAAGTACGGGGGAAGGCTCCTGCTGCGCCTTATGACGATGCTGTATCAGCAGCATCCGGATACCGGGCTCTTAAATGCAGTCTGCAGTATCCTGATCAAGGCAGACTGCCGCGACAAAAAGTACTTTCCGTGGTATCAGAAGGCGCTGGATGAAGGCGTGAGCCTGACCCGTCTGTACGAATATTATCTGTATGCGCTTCCGGAGAATTATCCGTATCTGCTCCCAAAGGAAGTCCTTTTGTATTTTTCGTATGAAAAATCGATGGATGCTGCTAACCGTGAGGTCCTTTACAACAACATCGTGAAATTCATGAATCCAGAATCGTCCTTATACCGTCAGTATGAGCGGGATATCGAACAGTTCACCATGGAGCAGCTGCTTGCATCACGCGTGAACCAGCGTCTGGTGACCTTGTATCATCATGTCCTTTATAAGGAAATGATCGATGAACAGGTGGCAAGGGTGCTGCCTGCCATTTTGCGTTCCTACCGCATTACTGTGCCGGACCGGAATATCTGCTCGGTAGTGGTTTGTTATGAAGAACTGGACCGGGAAGATGTTTTCCCGGTGAAGGATACCGTGGCGTATGCACCGTTGTTTTCCAGTCATCCGGTGCTTTTGTTCCAGGATAAATACGGAAACCGGTATACCAATATCTCTTACCGGAAACAGCGGGCCATGACCGGGGATACAGAGAAGCTTCTGGAACGCTGCTATGAGATCTGTCCAGAACAGCCGATGCTGCTTCTGGAGCGCTGCAGTGCCATTGTACGAAACGGCATGACGGATCCTGCTGACCGCCGCATCTTAAAGCGGGAGCTGGGAGAGTTAAGACTGCATGCTTTATTCCGCACAAAGCTGCTCCACTGTCTGCTCGATCATGACAGCAGACGGCAGAATGCAGAGGAAACTATGCCGGGAGTACTGGATTATCTGGGACAGGTAAAACCGGAACGTCTGTGCAGGGAAGACCGGGCGAAGCTATTACAGCTTCTGATCCGGCAGGGGTGCAGTACGCAGGCTTTTGCCATTGGAAAGGAATACGGCTTTTGCGGTGTCAGAAAACGGGACCTGTTGGAGCTTTGCAGCCAGATGATCTTAAAACAGCTGCCGGAATCCGATGACACGCTGCTCGGGCTGGCCTGGGAGCTTTTTTCCGGTGGACAGTGGGATGGAGCGCTGCTTGATTATCTGTGTGAGCATTTTAACGGAACCTCTGCGCAGATGTACAGCCTCATGCAAAAGAGCGAAGAAGAGCATGTGGAATTATACGACCTTCCGGAGCGCCTGCTTGCACAGATGATGTTCAGCGGCGAAACCGGGCATATTGATCCGGTTTATGATTGCTACCGGAATGGAAAACAGACCAGCGTCCTGGTGAATAAAGCTTACTTTACCATGAAGTCAGCGGATTATTTTTTAAAGAACCGCACGACAAGGGACATGGTATTTGCGTATCTGGAGGATGCAGTCCGGGAAACAGAAGAAAAGAAACGGATCCCGACCATCTATCTTCTGGCGCTGACGCTATGGTACAGTCGCCAGGATACTTTGTCAGAAGAACAAAAGAAACTGGCGCGCAGTATGGCAGACCAGCTTTTAGAGGAGGGAAGGATCTTTGCGTATTTCCATCAGCTTGGACAAAAAATCCCAATGCCGGATTCTGTGATGGACCAGATTACTATTGAATACCGGGGGAGCAGGGAGGTGCGCCCGGAGCTTAAGATCCGGGTGCTTCCTTTGGAAGAGGATAGCCATAATGCAGAGCTTACAAAGGTCTATCCTGGTATTTACATTCACCAGCATGTGCTGTTTGAGGGCGAGGTGCTGGAATATGAGGTTTATGAGAATGGTGCAGAGGGAAAAATACAAAAAGACAGTGGGCGTCTCTCCTATGACAGCCTGCAGACAAGCGGACATATAAGCCGTTTTAGTGCACTTAACGATATGAGCCGGTGCCTGATGGAGCACAATACACCAGAACTGAAAGAAAAAATGGAAAAATATCTGACAGACCATGCGGCTATGGAGTCTTTGTTTACCCTGATGTAAAGGCCCGGTCCTGTCAGAGAAGGCAGAATGCGGAAACGGTTCCTGAAAAAACGGGGGAACCGGAAGCATAAATGCCGGATAAGAGGAAGTATATGAATGAATTGGTAGCAGGCATTGATCTGTGCGATGAATACACGCAGATCAGTTGCGGAGACGAAGAACAAATATGGACATTTCCTACGGTGCTCTGCCGCCATAAGCTGGCAGATGCCTGGTATGTCGGGGAAGATGCCTATGCGCATACACTGAGCGGTGAGGGGAACCTGACCGATAAGCTGGTGAAGCTGGTCCTAAAGGATGGGACAGCCACACTGGATGGAAGGCGTTATACGGCCCAGGAGCTTCTGACCCTGTTTTTGGAGCGTGTCCTTCAGATTGTGATGAAAGAGTCAGGCCAGACCGGGATGTTTGCCGGACTGGTATTTACCGTGCGGAGCCTGGATGAACGTCTGGTGAAGGCACTGTATGAAAGCGGTGAAAAGCTTGGCTTTTCAAAGGAGCAGATCCAGATCATCGGGCATTCGGAAAGCTTTATTTACTATATGCTGAGCCAGAAGAAGGAAATCTGGAACGGAACGGTCGGGATGTTTGACCTGGCAGAGGAGGAGCTGCGTTATTACGAAATGAAGGTCCAGCGTGGCTTAAAGAAAAATGCGGTGCTGGCAGAATATGAAAAAATAGAAGAAAGCTTCAGCCTGGATATCCTGGAAACGCCTTCCGGGGCGAAGCTTGGCGATAAGATCTTATGTACCTGCGCAGACCGGCTGATGCAGAGAAAGCTGTATTCTGCCGTATTCCTCATGGGAAAGGGCTTTGAAAAGCGTGACTGGGCAGAGGATTTCATGAAGCTGCTCTGCACAAAACGCCGTGTATACATGGAAACCGCAGTGTTTGCGAAGGGTGCTGCCTACTGTGGCGCAGACCGGCAGCGCCCACAGACCTCCTACCCATATGCCATGATCTGCGAGGGACGCCTGAAGGCCTCGGTTACCATGCAGGTGTTGTTTAAGGGGCAGGAAAAGGAAGTGACGCTTGCGGCAGCCGGAGATAGCTGGAGGGAGTTTCGTGCCATGCTGGAGGTTATTCCGGAAAAGCAGAATGCGGTCGAGCTGGAGGTCACACCCTTTGATTCCAAAAAGAAAAAGGCAGTAACCATTCTATTGGAGGGTTTTCCGGAGCGCCCGGAAAAGACAACAAGGGTAAGGATCGAGCTTGCCTTTCTCGATGAAAAAACCATGAAAGTAACGCTGACAGACCGTGGGTTTGGAGAATTATTCCCGGCATCCAGCGCAAAGATCGTACAAGAGGTTATGCTATGAGCTTAAGATTATGCAGGTCAGAACAGGTGAAAAATCCATATTATGTGGGCTTTCTGGGTATCCATGTATATTCTGTCCAGGAGATGGCGTATGTGATCTATCATTATCCGCTTCTTGTGATGGACCGTCTGGTAGATGAACGCCTTCTGGATTTTTTGCGGGAAGAATTAAATCTTGGTTTTCTGGCACTCAAGCTGGAAAACTGGAAAAAAAGCGGGGAAGACCCGGATGAGATGCTGGTCCTTCTGCTGCAGGAGAGCGATTACTATTCCCAGGGAGAAATTGCGGAATATAAGCAGACACTGGCGGCTTACCGGAAACAAAAGCCGGAGGAAATGAAAAAGCTGTGTGCAGACGCAGTGTTTGGCATGCGCCAGTATGGAAAAGCAGCCCGCCTATACCGGGAAATTCTGGAAGAGTCCGGGGAAACGCAGGCAGACAGAATGTTTACAGCCAGAGTCTGGAATAATCTGGGGGCCTGCTATGGCCGCATGTTTTTGTTTGGCAAGGCTTATGATGCGTTTGAGAAGGCTTACAACCGGAGTGGAAGCCGGGAATGCCTGCGGAGTCTGTACTGGATCGAAAAGCTGGATAGCCGCATAGTTCTGGGAGAGCGCTTCCGGGCTGCAGTTACAGAAGCAGAAAAAGCAGACTGGGATGCAGCGTTTTTGGGGGCGCAGGAGCAGGCCGGGCAGTCAGAACTGGTAAAGCAGGTCGAAGACTGGTTTCGGGAAGGAACGGCAGATGGGGAAAAAGCTGCCGCTGAGCTGATCGAAACATGGAAAAGTGAATACCGTGCCATGGTATAGCGCATGAAAATGATAGTTTTGCATAAAATTTAAAAAAATTTAAAAAAATGAAAAATAATGCTTGACATATCTTGGAAAACACGGTAAACTATCGGAGCAGTCGCAAGTGAGACATCCTGCGACAGTCATATGGGGTCTTAGCTCAGCTGGGAGAGCATCTGCCTTACAAGCAGAGGGTCATAGGTTCGAGCCCTATAGGCCCCATAGTAACCGAATATGGCGGAATAGCTCAGTTGGCTAGAGCACACGGTTCATACCCGTGGTGTCGAGAGTTCAAATCTCCCTTCCGCTATGAATTTAGAAGTTCTGGTTTTCCAGAACTTTTTTTTTGTTTCATAGGAAATTGCGTCCTATGAAACAAAAAGCGCTCCGCTGGGATGCGCACTCGGCGCAAAGGTGGATGGTTGCCAAAGCAACCGCGCCTCGGCGCGAGAATGTGCCAAGGCACATTCTTTTTGCGGCTTGGCATACCGGGGAGGCGCCAGTGGCACCTACGCTGATTATTTATGATATTAAAATTTTTCTAAAATCCCTTGTATCCTGAAAATGGGTGTGTTATAATCCGAAAAAGTCAAACGAAACATTATCTGAAAGGAAAGTCAAGTGAAAAATCTGTTAAAAAAATATGGACACATCTGGGTCTGTGGGTACATCCTTCTCTACCTTCCGTATTTTTTCTGGCTGGAGAGTGTGGTCACAGACAATTATAAGATCATGCATGTGGCGTTGGATGACATGATTCCATTTTGCGAGTACTTTATCATTCCCTACATCATCTGGTTTTTTTATGTATCCGGTGCGGTGCTGTATTTCTTCCTTACCAGTAAACCGGATTATTACCGGCTGTGTGCTTTTTTGTTTATCGGCATGACCATCAGCATGCTGATCTGCACCATTTATCCGAATGGTACCGATCTGCGCGTTGAGGTAGATCCAGATAAAAGTATTTTCTGCTATCTGGTGCAGAAGATCCACGACAGCGATACCCCGGCCAATGTATTCCCGAGTATTCATGTATACAATTCCCTGGGCGTCCACATCAGCGTCATGAACAGCGAACGCTTGAAAAACTGTAAATGGGTGCGCCGGTGCTCCTTCATCATTATGGTAGCAATCTGCCTGTCCACGGTATTTTTAAAGCAGCATTCCGTGGTAGATGTAACCGGTGCAATGGTGCTGGCCTACGTGATGTATCTGTTTGTATATGGAAATGTTTATGTAGAGAGCCGCAGAACAGCAAGACAGAAAGTAACAGGATAATCATACAGAATGGAAAGTCAGGTCCCACGGGCCTGGCTTTTTTTGATTTATCTGTAGTTTTTGGAATCCTTTTTTTGGATTGTCAGAATTGATTTTATTTTTATACAAAATTTCTTAGGAGATTTTGTGGTTTTATGATATACTTATAGGTAATAATGTGTGGGTAACTGCTTTGCAGTTACAAATGCGGGAGGTGCCCATGTACTATTTTATTGTAAATCCGAACGCGCACGGCGGACGGGGAGAGAAGATATGGAAAAAACTGGAAGTTAAGATCCAGAAATCAGGAATCTGCTATGAGGCATATCTGACGAAAGAGCCCGGGGATGCCAGACGCATGGCGTCAGAGCTGTCTGCAGATATGCAGGAGCCGGCTACCATTGTTGCGGTGGGCGGGGACGGTACTGTGAACGAGGTTTTGAATGGCCTTGCGATCACGGATCTTCTGACCTTTGGGTATATCCCGACCGGGTCCGGCAATGATCTGGCCCGCGGCCTTAATCTTTCGCGGAATCCGCATAAGTGCCTAAAGCGGATCTTGAGCCCGGTAGAAATCTGCCGGGTGGATTACGGAATCCTCTCCTATGAGGAGGAAGAACCTGTTTACCGGCGTTTTATGGTCAGCAGCGGAATCGGCTTCGATGCTGCCGTCTGTCACCGCCTGTTAGACCGCTCCGGAAAAGGCGGGCTGAAACAGCTTGCCGGAAGGGGACGTTATATTCTGGAAGGACTCAGACAGCTTCTGACTGCAAAAGCCGCCAGAGGGTACCTGATCTTAGACGGAGTCCGCCGGGTGGAATTTAACCATATTTATTTTGTATCTGTGCATAATCATGGCAGTGAGGGCGGTGGCTTTTTCTTCGCTCCCAAGGCGGTCTGTGACGATGGGGAGCTGGAGCTTTGCGTGGCACATACAGCCTCGAAGCTCCGCCTGCTCCCGGTCCTTTTAGATGCATACCGTGGCCATCTTGGCAGGCGGCGCGGGGTCCATTTCTACCGTTGCAGGGAGGCAGTCATTCATGTAGACTGCCCGCTTCCGGTCCATGCGGATGGGGAAAACTGTTATTGCCAGGAAGAACTCAGGGTGCGCTGCGTAAAGCAGAAGCTGCGCATGATCCTGTAAAGAAAATGGAGCAACAGGACTGTGAAAAACAAACACGCAGTTACCAAAACAAAAACGAAATAGAAATAAAGGAGAGACAACAATGCGAATTGGACAAGGATACGACGTCCACAAGCTGGTAGAGGGTCGGGATCTGATCCTGGGAGGCGTTACGGTTCCTTATGAAAAAGGTCTTCTCGGACATTCCGACGCGGATGTGCTGGTTCATGCAGTCATGGACGCTCTTTTGGGAGCTGCCGCACTGGGAGATATTGGCCAGCATTTTCCGGATACCGATCCGAAATATAAGGGAATCTCCAGCATTGCCCTGTTAAAAGAGATAGGTGCACTGTTGGAAAAAGAGGGGTATATCATCGAAAACATCGATGCAACCATCATTGCGCAGCGGCCAAAGCTTGCAGCTTACCGTCCGCAGATGGCAAAAAACATTGCAGAGGCGCTGCATCTGGAAGTAAATCAGGTGAGCGTAAAGGCAACGACCGAAGAGGGGCTTGGCTTTACCGGAAGCGGCGAGGGGATCTCCTCTCAGGCAATCACCCTGCTTTCCCATATGCGTGATTTTGCGGCAGATAACCGCATGGTATACCGCGACGACGCTTACAGCGGCGGCTGCGGCGGCTGTCCGGGGTGTTGCGGCAGTAAGAGTGCAGAAGAATAATTCTAAAAGCACAGCATCAGCAATCCTGCTGCAGGCCATCTGCAAGTGAGCAGCGGCAGAGACCGCACAGGAAAGAAACAGCCAAAATAGTAGGAGAAGACAAGGAGAAAACGATTATGAAAATTTTTAATACTCTGAGCAGAAGAAAAGAAGAGTTTGTGCCATTGGAGCCGGGAAAGGTAAAAATGTATGTGTGCGGCCCGACTGTATACAACTTTATCCATATCGGAAACGCACGTCCGATGATCATTTTCGATACTGTGCGCCGTTATTTCGAGTATAAGGGCTACGATGTCAACTACGTTTCCAACTTCACGGATGTAGATGACAAGATCATCAAAAAAGCCATTGAGGAAGGCGTCGATGCGGAAACCATCTCTAAACGCTATATCGCAGAGTGCAAGAAAGACATGGCGGACATGAATGTAAAACCGGCAACCACCCACCCGCAGGCAACCCAGGAGATCGCAGGTATGCTGGAGATGATCCAGACCCTGATCGACAAGGGACATGCTTATGTGGCAGCAGACGGTACCGTATATTTCCGCACCAAATCCTTTAAGGGCTATGGCAAGCTTTCCCACAAGAACTTAGATGAGATGCAGTCCGGCTTCCGTGAGCTGAAGGTAACCGGTGAAGAAAATAAAGAGGATCCGTCAGACTTCGTGCTCTGGAAACCGAAAAAAGACGGGGAGCCATACTGGGAGTCTCCGTGGTGCCAGGGCCGTCCGGGCTGGCACATTGAGTGCTCTGTGATGTCCAAAAAGTATCTGGGCGAGCAGATCGATATCCATGCAGGCGGCGAGGACTTAATCTTCCCGCACCACGAGAACGAGATTGCGCAGTCTGAGGCAGCAAACGACAAGACCTTTGCAAATTACTGGATGCACAATGGCTTCTTGAACATCGATAACAAGAAGATGTCCAAGTCTCTTGGAAATTTCTTTACCGTTCGCGAGATCGGCGAAAAGTATGACCTTCAGGTTCTGCGCTTCTTTATGCTGAGCGCCCACTACCGCAGCCCGATCAACTTCAGTGCGGAGCTCATGGAGGCTTCCAAGAACGGACTGGAGCGTATCATTACCTCCGTTGAGAAGTTAAAAGAGCTGCAGGGCAAGGTATCCGGCGATGCACTGACTGAGGCAGAGCAGGAGAACCAGAAGACTGTAGATGAGCTGATCGCGAAATTCGAGGCAGCTATGGACGACGATTTCAACACCGCAGATGCGGTTTCTGCAATCTTCGAGCTGGTGAAGCTGGCAAACAGCACCGCAAACGAAGAAAGCAGCAAAGCCTATGTAGATCTGCTTAAGGAAACCATCAGCAAACTGAGCGATGTTCTTGGTATCATTACCGAGCGCAAGGCAGAGGTTCTGGACAGCGAAATCGAGGAGCTGATCGCGGCAAGACAGCAGGCAAGAAAAGAGAAAAACTTTGCCCGTGCCGATGAGATCCGCCAGCAGCTTCTGGATATGGGCATTATCCTGGAAGATACCAGAGAGGGTGTAAAATGGAAGAGAGCATAAAGATCGAGGAGGCTATCGCGAAAGCTTTAAAGCTGGAAGCGGTGGATCCGCGGACCTACTCGCCGCTGGTGCTGGCCTACATCGGAGATGCCGTTTACGAGCTGCTCATCCGCACGAAGGTCATCAACCACGGCAGCATGCAGGTCAACAAGATGCATAAAAAGAGTGCGAGCCTGGTAAAAGCCGAGACACAGGCGAATATCATCAAAGCCATTCAGGAGGACCTGACGGAGGAAGAACTGGCAGTATATAAGCGCGGGCGCAATGCCAAGTCAGCCACCACGGCCAAGCACGCCACCATGATCGATTACCGCATGGCAACCGGCTTTGAGGCACTTGTCGGCTATCTGTACCTGCAGGCACGTCACGACCGTCTCCTGGAACTGATCCAGGACGGACTGGAAAAGATTGGAGAACTTTCATGAGATACGAAGAATTAACCATTGAAGGACGCAATGCCGTGTTAGAGGCATTCCGCTCCGGCAAAACGATCGATAAGCTGTTCGTGCAGGATGGCTGTAAGGACGGACCGGTCCAGACCATCGTAAGAGAGGCAAGAAAGGGCGATACCATCATCAATTTCGTGCCGAGAGAGCGCCTGGACCAGATGTCCGAGACTGGAAAGCACCAGGGTGTCATCGCCTACGCTGCGGCTTACGAGTATGCAGAGGTAGAGGACATCTTAAAGGCAGCAGAAGAAAAGGGTGAGCCGCCGTTCATCTTCCTGCTCGATGGAATTGAGGATCCGCACAACCTCGGCGCGATCATCCGTACCGCAAACCTGGCAGGTGCACATGGTGTCATCATTCCGAAGCACCGCGCGGCAGGTCTTACTGCAACGGTAGCAAAAACCTCCGCTGGTGCATTAAACTACACGCCGGTGGCAAAGGTTACCAACCTGGCGCAGACGATCGAAGACCTGAAAAAACGTGGCTTATGGTTTGTCTGCGCGGATATGGGCGGTGAAGTCATGTACCGTCTGAATTTAAAAGGACCGATCGGTCTGGTGATCGGAAACGAAGGAAACGGAGTCGGCAAGCTCATCCGTGAAAAATGTGATATGATCGCTTCGATTCCTATGAAGGGCGACATCGACTCCCTGAATGCATCCGTGGCAGCCGGAGTTCTGGCTTACGAGATCGTGAGACAGCGGCTGAACTAAGAAGAGCAGATTTGCTAGGCAGTTACCAGATGTATGAAATTGTTTAGCAGCAAGGTACTCCTGGAATCCAGGGGCGTTTTCGCAAAAGAGGTGTTAACGTATGAAAAAAAGAAATATCTGTGTCAGTGCAGCAGCTGTGATGACGGCAGTTATGCTGTACGGGTGCGCGGGCAGCAGCGTTCCGGCAGAAACGGCGGCTTCTGCGAACGTCGCAGCATCTGCGGAAAATGGGAAAGAGTCTGTGGAAAACGAACAGAAGACCGAAACCGCAGAGGCAGGTGAAGCAACTGCAGCAGTGACGGAGACTGCAGAAGATTCTCAGGAATCTCTGGGGATGGCAGACGCTGGTGCAGCAGAGACTCTGGCTGTCATCGAGGACGAAGCTGTTCCGCTCTACCAGAAACCGGCAGGCAGCGATGTGCGTACCCCGGTGGCAAGCGGCAGTGTGACCTATGGAAATGGTCGTGCCACCATCGATGCATCCAATACATCCAAGGGCTATGTCATGATCAAGTATACCGGCGGACAGAGCCGCATCAAGATCCAGATTGCAAAGTCAACCACTTATACGTACGACTTAAACGCGCGTGATGCCTACGAGGTGTTCCCGTTTACCGAGGGAAGCGGAACCTACAGCATCAAGATTTTCGAGAATGTCAGTGGCAACCAGTACGCACAGGTTATGAGCCAGAACGTATCGGTTAGCTTGAGCGATGAGTTTGCCCCATTCCTGACCCCGAACCAGTATGTAAACTTCTGGAACGGAAGCGCGGCAGTCAATAAGGGCGCGGAGCTGGCGGCTTCTGCGGCAGATGCGATCGGCGTGGTCACCAATGTATACAATTATGTGATCAACAACATTACCTACGACACTGCTAAGGCCGCTTCGGTACAGAGCGGTTATCTTCCGAATGTGGACCAGGTACTGGCGCAGAAAACAGGCATATGCTTTGACTATGCAGCTCTGATGACAGCAATGCTGCGTTCTCAGGATATCCCGACGAAACTGGTTATCGGCTACAGCGGCGGGCTGTATCACGCATGGGTCAATGTTTACATCGATAATATCGGCTGGGTCGACAACTTCATTTACTTTGACGGACACAACTGGTCTCTGATGGACCCGACCTTTGCTTCCTCAGGAGGACAGAGTGAGTCTATCAGGCAGTACATTGGAAACGGATCCAATTATCAGGCGAAATATACCTATTAAGATACACAGAGGGGGAGTGAACGATGGCAGCGAAAGTTTATTCCGGACGGGAACTGTCGGCATTCTGTCTTCAGATATCCATTCTGCTGAAGGCCGCGGTTCCGTTAGATGAGGGGCTCTATCTGATGGCAGAGGATGCCCCGACGGAAGAGGAAAAGAAGCTTCTTCACACAATGGGTGAGGATGTGGAGCTGGGGGATCCGTTCTTTGAATCCCTGGAACGTACCGGCGCATTTCCGCCCTACGTGGTGCGCATGGCAAAGCTGGGACAGCAGAGTGGTACCCTGGACCAGATGATGGAGTCCCTGGCAGATTATTATGAAAAAGAATATTACATGATGAAAAATATCCGCAATGCTATTACCTATCCGGTGATGATGGTCGGCATGCTTCTGATTGTACTGTTTGTCCTGTTCACCCGCGTAATGCCGGTTTTTGAGCAGGTATACGCACAGCTTGGTGTACAGATGTCTCCGCTTTCCCAGGCGGCCTCCAGGCTTGGCGGTATTTTAAGCGGTGCAGCTCTGGTGGTGTTTGTACTTCTGGCAGTGGCAGTCCTGATCGCGGCGATCGCGGCTGGCGCAGGAAAAGAACTGATGATTGCTCACAAGCTTATGGAGAGGCTGAAACGAAACAGCAAGACAGCGCTGGCAGCTGCAGGCCGCCGTTTCACCGCAGTGCTTGCACTGACCATTCGCAGCGGTATGGAACTGGATAAAGGTATGGAGCTGGCAAGAGAGCTGGTAGACAATGGCAAGGTGGCAGAAAAAATCGATGTCTGCAGCGAAAAGCTGCAGCTGGGTGAGGGCTATTATGAGGCCATGAAGGAATCCGGACTGTTCAGCAGCTTTCATATCCAGCTTATCAAAGTAGGTGTGCGAAGCGGTAAGATGGACGAAGTGCTGCAGGAAATTTCAGATGACTATGAACAGCAGGCAGATGCTTCCATTGATGCTATGGTGGCAAGACTGGAACCTACTCTGGTGGCAGTCTTGGCAGTGGCAGTCGGGCTGATCCTTCTTTCTGTTATGCTTCCGCTGGCAGGAATCCTGGCTGGGGTAGGCTGAGACTGACGGAGGGATGAACATGAAAAAGAAATGGGACAAACGCTTTGTTGCTGGCTGTATCGTGTCGGCCGCAGTATTTGGCGTGATCATGGCGCTGTTTATGAATGGCGTATTCTCTTTTCTGGGAAAGGCAAAATCGGAAGGCTCCGATACACTTATCAAGGCGATCCGTCAGGCATCGGTCCAGTGCTATGCGATTGAAGGGCGCTATCCGCCAAGTGTCGAGTATCTGGAGGAAAACTATGGAATCCAGATCGACCGGGAACGCTACAACGTGTTCTACAGCGGTTTCGCTTCCAATATCATGCCAGACATCACCGTGATCCCTGTAGAAGGAGGTGAAGACAATGACTGGCAGCCATAACCGCAACGACGGACAGACCATGAGTGTCCTCTTTACCATGCTCCTGTTTCTTGTCTTCATCATGTGTGCCCTGTTTACGGTACTTGCAGGAAGCAAGGTGTATGAAAATATCAGCAGGCGTATGGACCAGACTTATACCGGAAGTGTCGCGCTCCAGTACGTGGCGAACAAGGTACGACAGGGCGATACGGAAGGTTGTGTAGATGTAAAAACGATTGACGGACAGCAGGTTCTGGAAATCCGGGAAAGCATCGAAGGCGGGGACTACGTCACCTGGATCTACTATCTTGAGGGCAGCATCCGCGAGTTATTTACCTATGAAGACAGTGGACTCGGGCTTGCAGACGGTCTGGAAATTCTGGAATGCGACGGTCTGGAATTAGAGCAGGATGGCGCGTTGCTTCATGTAAAAACCATGGGAACAGGCGGAGGCAGTCTGACGTTATCTTTGCGCAGCGGAAGGGCGGTGACGGAGTGACGAATAAACGAGGTGGTTCCGGCTCCGGCATTTTCCTGATGGAAATGATGGTAGTCGTATTTTTCTTTATGCTCTGCGCATCTACCTGCATTCTTGCATTTGCAAAATCAGACCGGATGAGCCGTCTGGCCTGGGAGCGTGACCATGCTGTCAGCGCGGCACAGTCGGAGGCAGAGCTCTGGAAGCTTTCAGATGAGCGCATGGATGGGAAGCAGGACCGCTACTGGAATGCAGACTGGGAAGAGACACAAGACCCTGCTGCGGCGGTCTATACGGGTGTCCTGACAGAGTCCGTGCAGGATACCGGCATGCGAAATCTTCAGATTGTGATCTGGGAAGCCGGAGAACGCGGCGAAGAACTGTTTGTGCTGGAAGCAGCGAAATATGTGAGACCATAGCCAGGCGGACGGCAAATGGGAAAAACAAGGAACCGGGACGGACAGCAGGTGGAGGATCATAGGAAACATCCGGAGGATGAGACAGATGGCAAAACAGGAAATCAGAAGAAAAGCGAATATCGGAAGTTCCAGTCTGATCCTGATCTTTATTGTGCTTTGCCTGGTGACATTCAGTGTATTGTCCCTTGGCAACGCAAAGCGGGAGGACGCACTTTCACGCAGAAGCGCAGATTCTGTGCAGGAATACTACCGCGCGGATGCGGCGGGAGAGGCATTTTTACAGCTGGCAGACCAGGCGCTCTTAAAGGGCGACAAAGACAGTCTTATGCCATATCTGCAGAGTGCTTCCGGCACCTATTGTACCGATGTGGCCATGAATGCAGGTCAGGCGCTCCGGGTAGAACTGGCGCTGGACTGGGAACAGAAAACGTATCAGGTGCTTTCCTGGAAGGTATATCACCAGGAAGACTATGAGATCGATCAGTCCATTCCGGTATGGAGTGGCAATTAAAGCAGGAGGGAGTGCCTTTGTTTACAGAAGATGTACTGCGCAATGCAGTAGAACAGGGTGCGGCAGATATATTCCTGATCCCAGGCATGCCGCTTTCCTGGAAGGTAGGCGGAAAGATCATGTATCAGAGTGACGAAAAGATTTTTCCGAAAGAAATTGAAGAGATGGTGCGGGAAATTTACGCACTGGCAAATAACCGCAGCATGGATCATGTCGTGGAATGCGGTGACGATGACTTTGCAATGGCACTTCCGGGCGTTTCTCGTTTCCGTGTCAATGTATTCCGTCAGAGAGGTTCTCTGGCTGCAATCATCCGTGTGATCACATTTGACCTGCCGGATTTTCGAAATCTGAACATCCCTCAGGTGGTGATCGATATTTCCCGTATGACGAAGGGCTTTGTTCTGGTAACGGGACCTGCGGGAAGCGGTAAGAGTACTACGCTGGCCTGTATCATTGACCAGATCAATAAGACACGCAACGTGCATGTGATCACGCTGGAGGATCCGATCGAGTACCTGCACCGGCATAATCAGAGTGTTGTTACCCAGCGAGAGATCGGCCTGGATACCGAAAGCTACGTGACGGGTCTTCGCGCAGCGCTCCGTCAGGCACCGGATGTTATTCTGGTTGGTGAGATGCGCGATGAAGAAACGATCAAGACAGCACTGACTGCGGCAGAGACCGGTCATCTGGTCATTTCTACCCTGCACACAGTCGGCGCGGCCAACACCATAGACCGAATCATTGACAGTTTCCCGCCGGCACAGCAGGAACAGGTGCGGGCACAGCTCTCCATGGTCATGCAGGCCGTGGTTTCCCAGCAGCTGATCCCGAAGGTGGAGGGCGGTGTGGTCCCTGCCTTTGAGGTTATGTTCTTTAACAATGCGATCCGAAACCTGATCCGTGAGTCCAAGATCCACCAGATCGACAATATCATCGCTACCTCCCAGGAGGAAGGCATGATCACCATGGACAACAGCCTCATAAAGCTGTTTAAGGATGGAAAGATCAGCAGGGAAAATGCTGTTATTTACAGCAGCAACGGTGAGCTGATGGAAAAGAAGCTGGCAAGGCTGTAATAGAAGACAGAATGCGAAAAAGGCGTTCTGGCAGTGGAATTTGCTGCCAGAGCGCCTTTTTCATATGATAGGAAATTACGTCCTATCATATAAAAACACTCCGTGAGAATGTGCCAAGGCACATTCTTTTGTGAAAAAAATCAGGAATCCTCTACGGTCAGCAGCCGCAGACCGATATCGGACCAGGTGTTCCCGATCAGATAAGAGGTATAATTCTGGCCGGCGGTAATTTCAATCTGCGCGGAGAGCAGTGCCTCTGCCTGATTGTTTCCGGCAATGGTGCCGGAGCCGCCAAAGCCAATGACTATGATCGGAATCTCGCGCAGGAAGGAGTAATTGCCTGAGCTTGTTACGTAGAACTGGTAGGTACCGGCCATAGCCTGCTTATATGGGGTGACGGTCTGGAAGGCCACGTTCCGGAATATGGTTTCACCGCCGTAAAGCAGCAGATCATACCGGGAGCCGCTGTAGGTCATGTTGGCAAAGCGGTAGCAGCCGGTATTATAGGCGCGGGTATTACAGCCGGTGTCGGAAATCTGAACCATTTCCAGACCGCCGGAGGCAGAATCTACCAGAACCATAGTTACCTTTTTGCTGGCGGTAAACGGAAAGTTCTGCCGAAGAAGCACGGAACGCATGCCGGAGGCACGGTGGACGGTAACCGTATGGAAACCATCCGAGATCCAGTCATAGTTCGAGATGGTGCCAAAGCGGGAATTGATGGCATACGCAGTGCCATCAATGCTGATGTTGACGGCAAAGCTGTTGGTGGAGGCATTTAAGAACCGCACCTGTCCGTAATAACGCGGGGAAATTGCGGGGTTCGTGGGAGTAAGAGGCAGGAAGCTGTTGCCCCAGCTGTTTCCATGATGTCCCCAGTGGTTGTTGATGTTATTGCCCCAGTCCCAGTTTCCGCCGATGGCTCCGCTTGTGCTGTTTCCCGGATAGACCGGTCCGCCCTCGCCGGGGTCCGGCAGCGGAGCCACAGGGATGTTTGCTGCATCGTCCGGATAGACTGCCTTTTCTTCTTCCAGCTCCGGGAGCGGAGCCGCTGCATCGTTGTCACTGATATCAGATGTTCCATTGTAATGTGTATCATTTTCAGCCATATTGCGCCTCATTGCTTTTTACTGTACTGTATGAAATGACAGGCCGCACGGTGCCGGAAAATATAAAGTTTTCGGGCTTCCATTGGGACAGATCATGGATTATAATGAAATAATATGGATGGAAAGCGCAGACGTCTGGATCTTCTGCTCAGTCATTTCCATATGGATCATCTGATGGGACTGTACGGTAGTTCCTTTCTTTTTGATCCGCAGATGGAAGTCCATATTTATGGGGAGCGTCCGGGAGAGAAAAGTCTGAAGGAATGCCTGTGCCAGATGTTTGGACCGCCTTACTGGCCGCTTCCGTTAGATCAGCTTCCGGCCCTTATCCGGTTTCATGAAATTCAGGCGGGAGATGTGTTTTTGCTGGAGGATCAGATCCGGGTGCAAACACTTAGCGGCGTACATCCGGGCGGAAGCATTTTATACCGGCTGGAGGAGGCAACGCAAGGGTCTGAGCCAGCCAGCGTCGTGTACGGGCTTGACTGCGAGCTGACCGATGCGATGTTTCAGAAACTGAAAGAGTTTGCCGGAGCCTGTGGCCTGCTGATCTGTGATGCCTGTTATACGGAGGCGGAGCTTTTGCTCAGGCAGGGATGGGGACATGGTTCCATCGAACGGTGCCGGAAGCTGCGGCAGGCAAGCGGAGCGCAGCAGGCGCTTTTCATGCATTATGAACGGAGCTATCAGGATACGTTTCTGCGAGAGCAGGAGAAAATATCACTGGCGCAGGATCCGGCCTGTCTGTTTGCGCGGGAGGGTATGGCTCTCAAAGTACATGGGCAAGGATGACTGCCAACAGAAATACGGTTTGGAGAATAGCCTGAACTGAAAATCTGGAGGAGCTACTTATGACGCAAAAGGAAATGCAAAGCATTCTTGAGATCGGCACAGCCATTTCTTCGGAAAAGGATTATAACCGGCTGCTGGAGATGATCTTAAACCGGATCATGGAACTGACTCACGCCGATGCCGGAACTCTTTATCTGGCAGACGGGGATCTGCTGCGATTCAAAATCATGTGCAACAATACCATGCACACCTGTGAGGGAGGAGATGGAAAGGAACCAAATCTTCCTCCGATCAGGATGAGCAGGGAAAATGTCTGTGCCATGTGTTATCTGGAAAACAGGACTGTCTGCATTGAAAATGTGCAGACTTCAACGGAGTACGATTTCTCCGGTCCGGTCCGTTATGATGCCATGACCGGATATCACCCCCAGTCCATGCTGGTAGTTCCCATGCATAACCGGCAGGGAGAGCGCCTTGGTGTGATCCAGCTCATCAACGCTATGGATGCAGCGGGGAATATCTGCGCTTTTCCGGCAGATATCATTCCGGCGGTGGAATCCGTAGCTTCTCAGGCAGCCATTACCATTCAGAATGTTCTTTATATTGAGAATATCAAGGAACTGTTCGAGTCTTTCGTACGCGTCATGTCCTCCGCGGTTGACGAAAGAACCCCTTACAATGCAAGTCATACACGCCATATGGTGGAATACGGACGTCATTTTATTGATTATCTCAATGAAACGGCGAAAGCAGAGGGCAGGGAACCATGGTTTGACGCGGAACACAGGCACGAGCTTCTTATGAGTGTCTGGCTGCACGATATCGGAAAGCTGGTAATCCCGCTGGAGGTCATGAATAAAGAGGCGAGACTGCTGCCGGAGCAGAAGTCCGAAATCTTGCACCGCTTTGAGAAGATGCGCCTGCTGGCACAGATTGCATGCTTAAAAGGAGCTATTTCCGGGGAAGCCCTGGAAAAGCGGCTGGAAGAATTAAAACAGGCCGGGGACACCATTCTTCGTGCCAATACAGCCGGATTTTGCCCGGACGATCTGCGGGAGGAGATCTGCCGAATCCGTGAGAAAACCTATACGGAAGAGGATGGCAGTGAAAAGCCGTGGCTTGAGGAGGAAGAATTTCAGATGCTTATGATCCGCAAGGGAACTTTGTCGGAGAAAGAACGTGCTGTCATGGAAAGTCATGTGGTCATCACCGACAAGCTGCTTTCTGAGATCCGTTTCTCCAAAGAGCTGTCCCATGTAAGGGAATGGGCGGTTGGTCATCACGAGCTTTTAAACGGAAGCGGTTATCCGGAGCATCTGATGGCAGAGCAGATCCCGATGGAGGTGCGCATCATCACGATCCTGGATATATTTGATGCGCTGGTGGCAGATGACCGGCCGTACAAGCCGGGCATGCCCGTGGAAAAGGCACTTGGAATCCTGGATATTATGGCAGACAAAGAAGGAAAGCTGGATCCGGAGCTGACCCGGCTGTTTAGGGAAAGCCGCTGTTGGGAAAAAGAGTGATAGCGTTATTTAAAAAGAAAAAATGTAATTTGATGTTACAGCTGTCGAGGTGGTAGAGATCTTAAATCAGTATCTGACTCTGATCGCGGACTGTATTATGCGAAACGGAGGAACACTGGACAAATTCATCGGCGATGCAGCCATGGCATTCTGGGGAGCTCCGCTTCCGCAGGAGGACTACGTGATGAAGGCTGTCCGGGCAGCAGAAGATATGCGCCAGGGTTCCGATGAGCTTTCTAAAGTCCTGATGGAAAAATATGGGCGAACCGTATCCTTTGGCATCGGGGTTCATGTAGGAGATGCGGTGGTTGGAAATATCGGTTCTCCGCAGCGCATGGATTATACTGCCATCGGTGATACGGTCAATACCTCGGCACGTCTGGAGGCAAATGCCCCGGCCCGTACGATTTTCATATCCCGCGAGGTAGCAGACTGTCTGGAAGGGCGTATCCGTGTAACATCTCTGGGAAGCAGTATTAAGCTGAAGGGAAAATCAGATATGGAAATCCTGACGATGGATGAGATCCTGGAATCAGATTAAAAGAAAAAGCAGAAATCCTTAAGATGTAAGGATTTCTGCTTTTATGAAAGAGCTGCTGACGGGAATCGGACCCGTGACCTCCGCACTACCAATGCGACGCTCTACCGACTGAGCCACAGCAGCGAACCTCGTATAATATAGCATGGGATTTACGGATTGTCAACAGTATTTTTGAAAAAAATGAAAAAAATTTGGAACCCATTTACCCCCTTTCCCATTTCATGGAAATGTGTTATGATAAGTTATTATCATGCGGCATAAAGCAAGACGTCCGCAAACAGTATGGAGGACTTCACGATGGAAAAAGAAAAAGAAGTTTTAGAGACAGCGGAAGAGAAAGATGTTGTTTCCAAGAACTTTATCGAGCAGGAGATCGACAAAGATCTGGCTGATGGTGTTTATGATCATGTCCAGACCCGTTTCCCGCCGGAGCCGAACGGCTACCTGCATATCGGACATGCAAAGTCTATTTTATTAAACTATGGTCTTGCCCAGAAGTATCACGGCAAGTTTAACTTACGATTCGACGACACCAACCCGACCAAGGAGAAAACCGAGTTCGTGGAATCCATCAAGGCTGATGTACAGTGGCTGGGTGCCGATTTCGAGGACAGACTGTTCTTTGCATCCAACTATTTCCAGCAGATGTATGAGTGTGCCGTTCTTTTAATTAAGAAGGGAAAAGCATTCGTCTGCGACCTGACTGCAGACCAGATCCGTGAGTACCGCGGTGACTTTACTACCCCTGGTAAGGAGAGCCCGTACCGCAACCGCAGCATCGAAGAGAACTTAAAGCTCTTTGAGGAGATGAAAGAGGGCAAGTACCAGGACGGTGAAAAGGTTCTGCGTGCGAAGATCGATATGGCATCTCCGAACATCAACATGAGAGATCCGGTTATCTACCGTGTGGCACGTATGACTCACCATAACACTGGGGATGCATGGTGCATTTACCCGATGTATGACTTTGCACATCCGATCGAGGATGCGATCGAGCATGTCACCCATTCCATCTGTACCCTGGAGTTTGAGGACCACCGTCCACTGTATGACTGGGTGGTACGTGAGTGTGAGTTCGAGAACCCGCCGCGCCAGATTGAGTTTGCAAAGCTGTATCTGACCAATGTCATTACCGGTAAGCGCTATATTAAGAAACTGGTGGAAGATGGCATCGTAGACGGCTGGGATGACCCGCGTCTGGTTTCCATCGCTGCCCTGCGCAGACGTGGCTACACTCCGGAGTCTATCCGCAAGTTCGTAGACCTGGTTGGTGTTTCCAAGGCAAACAGCTCTGTTGATTACGCAATGTTGGAGTACTGCATCCGCGAGGACTTAAAACTGAAAAAATCCCGTATGATGGCAATCCTCGATCCGGTGAAGCTGGTGATCGACAACTATCCGGAGGGACAGACTGAGATGCTGGAGGTTCCGAACAACCTGGAGAATCCGGAGCTTGGTTCCCGTATGGTTCCGTTTGGCAGAGAGCTTTACATTGAGCGTGAGGATTTCATGGAGGAGCCGCCGCGAAAATACTTCCGTCTGTTCCCAGGCAACGAGGTTCGTCTCATGAGTGCGTACTTTGTAACCTGTACCGGCTTTGAGAAAGATGAAAACGGCAATGTTACCGTGGTTCACGCTACTTACGATCCGGCTACCAAGAGCGGTTCTGGCTTCTGCGAGCGCAAGGTAAAGGGCACCATCCACTGGGTTGCAGCCGAAACTGCAAAGCAGGTTGAGGTACGCCTGTACGAGAACATTGTCGATGAAGAGAAGGGCAAGTTAAATGAGGATGGAAGCCTGAACTTAAATCCGAATTCCCTTACCATCTTAAAAAACTGTTATGTGGAACCGGCTCTTGCAGAGGCAAAGGCTTACGACAGCTTCCAGTTCGTGCGCAATGGTTTCTTCTGCGCAGACTGCAAGGACAGCAAACCGGGCGAGCCGGTATTTAACCGTATCGTTTCCTTAAAGAGCTCTTTCAAGATCCAGAAGTAATCAGATTAGGGGATAAGACTATGGAACTTTTGATTCCGCTTGATTCCCGGTCGAAAAAACCACTGTATGAACAGATTTACTCCCATATCTGCGCAGAGATCCGAAGCGGTGCCTTAAAGGCAGGCGACCGTCTTCCTTCTACGCGGGTACTGGCAGAGCATTTGAAAGTTAGCCGCAGCACAACGCAGATGGCCTATGACCAGCTGCTGGCCGAGGGGTATATGGAAGCCCGGCCGTGCCGCGGCTATTTTGTCAGTCATCTGGAGGAATTGGTGGAGACCGGGCCGTCCGGCACGGAGGAGATGCAGACTGCGGCAGAGCCAGATGCAGGGTGGCGTGTGGATTTTTCCCCGCGGGGAATTGATTTGGACAGCTTCCCTTATCATGTGTGGCGCAAGCTGAGCCGCAATACGCTGGTTGATGACAACAAAGAGATGTTTCACTCTGGAGACCACCAGGGGGAGCCGGGGCTTCGCGAGGCAATCCGCAGCTACCTGCATTCTGCCCGTGGGGTCAACTGCAGCACAGAGCAGATCATTGTGGGTGCGGGAAGTGAGTACCTGCTGATGCTGTTATCCCAGATTTTAGAGGGGAAGCATGTGATCGCCATGGAGAACCCGACTTACAAGCAGGCGTACCGGGTGTTTCACAGCCTGGGTTATGAGGTCTGCCCGGTGGAGATGGATGCCAATGGTATGGATCCATCGATTCTGTCAGAGAGCGGTGCCAATGTCGCTTATGTGATGCCGTCCCATCAGTTCCCTACCGGAGTTGTGATGCCGGTCGGGCGGCGCCAGGAGCTTTTGAAGTGGGCAGTGGAAGAAGCGGGGCGTTATATCATAGAAGATGATTACGATAGTGAATTCCGCTACCGTGGAAAGCCGATTCCGGCGCTTCAGGGTATGGACCGCAGCGGAAAGGTGATTTATCTTGGAACGTTTTCCAAGTGCATTGCCCCGGCAATTCGTGTCAGCTATCTGGTGCTGCCGAAGCCGCTCCTTGTGCGTTATCGCAGCCAGACATCATTCTATGCGTCTACGGTATCGCGCATTGACCAGAATATTTTGTACCAGTTTTTGTCACAGGGATATTTTGAGCGGCATCTGAACCGTATGCGAGCGATATACAAGACAAAACACGATCTTTTGATCGAACTGATCGAGCCGTTGAAAGAGCAGTTTGAAATCCGCGGGGAACATGCCGGGATCCATATTCTGCTGACTTCGAAATATAATCGGTCCGAGCAGGAACTGATCAGCCTGGCGGCAGAAGCCGGGGTTAAGGTTTATGGACTGAGCAGTTATTTTATCCATCCGGAGCATAACCACCGGTCAGCCACGGTTGTGCTGGGCTATGCCAGCCTGAATGAAGATGCGATCCGGGAGGGCGTAGGAATTTTGACCCGATGCTGGAAGAAAGGGGCATGTAAGTAAAGCCTGGAACAAGCGGGCTGGAAGAAATGAAAAGAGACAGACCGGAAAAAAACGGATCGCGCATCCCCCGAAAAGGAATGCGGATCCGTTTTTTATACCTGTTATGCTTCGGTATCGTCGCTGACTGTGGTTGCGGCTGGCTCTTTAGCAGATGCCTGTCCGTTATTTACCTGTTTTTCTTCCTCAGCCACATCCTCTGCGGAAGTGTCCGTGACCGGAGTATCTTCTGGGGTGATGTCCTCTGCCTTGTCTGCAGCATCCTCCAGTTTTTCTGCGGTTTCAGCCATGGCGTCTTCTACGGTTTCTGTGATGTTCTCAACAGCATCCTCGGTTTTAATGACAGCGTCTTCTACCGCACTTTCCGTTTTTTCTACGACATCTTCTACAACAGTTTCTGCTTTTTCGGCAGCATCCTCAGCGGCACTGCCTGCCTTCTGTGCACCGTCGCGAGCTACGCTGACAGCCTCGCGGGTATTGTCTGCCACGATCGCAGCAGCATCCTTTACCATGTTTTTGGCTGCACTTGCGGCGTCCTTAGCGGCATTCATCATGTCACCTGCAGCTACGAGAAATTCATCCTTGTCGGCGTGAAGAGAAACGTAGTTGCGGCTCATGGTGCTGTCCGGAACCTCGGTGTCGTCCTCATCCTCGAAATCGTGAAAATCCTCGTCCAGTTCCTTATTGAATGACCGGTATTTCGTGAGATAAGAAATGCCGGCAGCAGCAGCTCCTGCAATCGTTGCCAGGACCATAAGCTTCCCAAATTTTTTTGCCATAATACACTACCCCTTTCCTGAATATCTGTCTTGCGTTTATTTTAATACGAAGATGTGAAAAAGAAAAGGGTCAACTTATAAAAAAATAATAAAATTAGCACTCAATACTTGACAGTGCTAACAACTCGTGCTATAAATGGTAATGTACATCAGAGAGGGGAGTTTTTAAGGCCCCGTGAAAGAAAAAAAGATTCGATGTAAGGAGGAGTTATCCATGAAATTAGTACCGTTATTTGATCGGGTTGTATTAAAACAGCTTGTGGCAGAGGAGACTACCAAATCTGGTATCGTACTTCCGGGCCAGGCAAAAGAAAAACCACAGCAGGCAGAGGTTATCGCAGTAGGTCCTGGCGGTGTGGTTGACGGCAAAGAGATCACCATGCAGGTAAAACCGGGTGATAAGGTTATCTACTCCAAGTACTCCGGAACCGAAGTAGAGGTTGAGGACGAGAAGTACGTTGTTGTAAAACAGAATGATATTCTGGCAGTTATTGAATAAGAGATTAAACATTATTTATTGATAGAAACTGGAGGAATTTAGTCATGGCAAAACAGATTAAATATGGCGTAGAAGCAAGAAAAGCCCTGGAGACAGGTGTTAATCAGTTAGCAGATACCGTTCGTGTAACCCTTGGACCGAAAGGAAGAAACGTTGTCCTGGATAAGTCTTTCGGTGCTCCGCTCATCACCAACGATGGAGTGACCATCGCAAAAGAGATCGAGCTGGAAGATCCGTTTGAGAACATGGGCGCACAGCTGGTAAAAGAAGTAGCAACCAAGACCAACGATGTAGCTGGTGATGGTACCACCACCGCAACTGTTCTGGCACAGGCTATGATCAACGAAGGTATGAAGAACCTGGCAGCAGGCGCTAACCCGATCGTATTAAGAAAGGGCATGAAGAAAGCAACCGAGGCTGCAGTTGAGGCAATCGCAAAGATGAGCCAGCCGATCTCCGGCAGAGACAGCATCGCACGTGTTGCATCTATTTCTGCAGCAGACGATGAGGTCGGCGAGATGGTTGCAGACGCTATGGAGAAAGTTTCCAAAGACGGCGTGATCACCATCGAGGAGTCCAAGACCATGAAGACTGAGCTTGACCTGGTAGAAGGTATGCAGTTCGACCGTGGTTATGTTTCCGCTTATATGTGCACCGATATGGATAAAATGGAAGCAAATCTGGATGATCCGTACATCCTCATTACCGATAAGAAGATTTCCAACATCCAGGAGATCCTTCCGGTTCTGGAGCAGATCGTACAGTCTGGTTCCAAACTGCTGATCGTTGCAGAGGACATCGAGGGCGAGGCACTGACCACCCTGATCGTCAACAAATTAAGAGGTACCTTCACTGTTGTTGGTGTGAAAGCACCGGGCTACGGCGACAGAAGAAAAGAGATGTTAAAGGATCTGGCTATCCTGACCGGCGGTACCGTTATCTCCGAGGAGCTTGGTCTTGAACTGAAAGATACCACCATGGAGCAGCTTGGCCGTGCGAAATCTGTGAAAGTCCAGAAAGAAAACACCATCATCGTTGACGGCTGCGGCAACAAAGACGAGATCGCAGCAAGAGTTGCACAGATCCGTGCACAGATCGGTGAGACCACTTCTGAGTTCGATAAAGAGAAACTGCAGGAGCGTCTCGCAAAACTGGCAGGCGGCGTAGCAGTCATCCGTGTCGGCGCTGCAACCGAGACCGAGATGAAAGAAGCAAAGCTTCGTATGGAAGATGCACTGTCTGCAGCAAGAGCAGCAGTAGAAGAGGGTATCATCGCAGGCGGTGGCTCTGCATATGTTCATGTAACCCAGGAGATCAAGTCTGTAGTAGACAGCCTTGAGGGCGATGAGAAGACCGGTGGTAAGATTATCCTGAAAGCTCTGGAGGCTCCGCTGTTCCACATTTCTGCAAACGCAGGTCTGGAAGGCTCTGTTATTATCAATAAGGTAAAAGAGTCTCCGGTAGGCTATGGCTTCGATGCATACAAGGAAGAGTATGTTGATATGATCAAGGCTGGCATCCTGGATCCGGCTAAGGTTACCAGAAGCGCACTGCAGAACGCAACCAGCGTAGCATCTACCCTTCTGACCACCGAGTCTGTAGTAGCAAACATCAAAGAAGAAACTCCGGCAATGCCAGCCGGCGGCGGCATGGGTGGAATGATGTAAGACGCGACCAGGGAAAACAAGCGGCTGCGAAGCAGACATTTGTTTTCCCAGCGCCTTAACGAGTGAACCGTCTGCGATAGCAGACATAGAGCGCGTCAGCGCGGGGTTCACGAGTCTAGACTACTAACGAGCGAACTGTCTGCGCAAGCAGACGGTAGAGCGCGTCAGCGCGGGTTCGCGAGTGGACCTTTCAACAAGCAACAATATAATCCCCACAACCTCACAGGCGGAATTGCCCCTTTCGGAGCAGTTCCGCCTCTTCTTTTTTCAATAAAATTCTTCACGGACAAATTCCTTTCAGAAGTATTTGACAAGCGGACAGAAATTTGCTACAATATGCAATTAATAAGTTCAATAGATTCAATGGAGCCGAAATATTAGCTGTGCTAATAAAATAACGGCGCTACACATTGAAATATTATGAACCAAAAAACAAAAGAAAGAGAGGAACGAATAATGGGTACAATTATTGGTGAGGGCATTACGTTTGACGATGTGCTCCTGGTGCCGGCTTATTCCCAGGTTATTCCGAATCAGGTAGATTTAACCACTTATCTGACCAAGAAGATTAAACTGAACATTCCGCTTATGAGTGCGGGCATGGATACCGTTACAGAGCATCGTATGGCAATTGCCATGGCGCGTCAGGGCGGTATTGGTATCATTCACAAGAATATGTCAATTGAAGCGCAGGCAGAGGAAGTAGACAAGGTGAAACGTTCGGAGAATGGTGTCATCACTGATCCGTTTTTCCTCTCCCCGGAGCATACCTTAAAAGATGCTGACGAGCTTATGGCAAAGTTCCGCATCTCTGGTGTCCCGATCACAGAGGGTCGCAAGCTGGTTGGTATCATCACCAACCGTGACTTAAAGTTCGAGGAGGATTTCACTAAGAAAATCAAAGAGTGCATGACCTCCGAACATTTAGTTACCGCAAAAGAGGGCATTACCCTTACTGAGGCAAAGCGTATCCTTGCAAAGGCAAGAGTAGAGAAGCTGCCGATCGTTGATGATGATTTCAACTTAAAAGGACTCATCACCATCAAGGATATTGAAAAACAGATCAAATATCCGCTGTCCGCAAAAGACGAACAGGGCCGTCTGCTCTGTGGCGCGGCTGTCGGTATCACCGCAAACGTGCTGGAGCGTGTAGAGGCTCTGGTAAAAGCACATGTTGATGTTGTTGTTCTGGACTCCGCACACGGACATTCCGAGAATGTTCTGCGCTGTGTCAGAATGATCAAGGAAGCATACCCGGATCTACAGGTTATTGCAGGAAACGTTGCAACCGGTGAGGCAACCAAGGCTCTGATCGAGGCTGGTGTAGACGCAGTTAAGGTTGGTATCGGACCTGGTTCTATCTGTACCACCCGTGTGGTTGCTGGTATCGGTGTTCCGCAGATCACGGCAGTTATGGATTGCTACGCAGTTGCAAAAGAGTACGGTATTCCGATCATCGCCGATGGCGGTATCAAGTACTCCGGAGACATCACCAAGGCAATCGCTGCCGGCGGTAATGTCTGCATGATGGGCAGCATGTTCGCAGGATGCGACGAGAGCCCGGGAACCTTCGAACTGTATCAGGGAAGAAAATACAAAGTTTACCGTGGCATGGGTTCTATCGCAGCGATGGAGAATGGAAGCAAAGACCGTTACTTCCAGTCCGATGCGAAGAAGCTGGTTCCGGAAGGCGTTGAGGGACGTGTGGCATACAAGGGTATGGTAGAGGATACCGTATTCCAAATGCTCGGCGGACTTCGTTCCGGTATGGGTTATTGTGGAGCAAAAGATATCCCGACCCTGCAGGAAACCGGACGTTTCGTGAAGATTTCTGCAGCTTCCTTAAAAGAGAGCCATCCGCATGACATCCACATCACCAAAGAGGCTCCAAATTACAGCGTGGATGAATAAACGTTGCCGGATACGTGCGCGTGTGCAGTAACGAATAAAAACGTTATAAAACAGACAAAATAAGTTTGAAAAGATACCGCCGTGTTTTACATGGCGGTATTTTTATGTTATACTGAAAAAGAACAAAAAAACCGTCCGAACGGTGGCATTGACAGAATAAATGTGTTAAAATGTAACGAGTGCAAGAGAGCCAGAAAGATGTTTACATGTTTTCGGCGAACGACGAGGCAAACGAGTGACAAAGTCACGAGTAACGAATATTCTTTTTAATAGATGATGGAGAACATTTTTTATGCTGAATGAAGACAAGATCAAGCTGATGACAAGCATTGCCATGTTTGAAAAGCGGGAAGGCAAGCACATCGCTCCGGCAAACCGCTTTTTCCGCAGCGATTATATCAGTGGCCGTATCATGCGGTCCTTCTTTGTGTATACGGTCTGCTTCATTTTATGTGCGCTGATCTGGGTATTGTACAGCATGGAGCGTCTGCTGAATGTTATGGAGCTGGATGAGGTGGCTGGTGCCGCAAAAGCTGGTGCAGTCCTGTATCTGGCAGGTCTGGTCCTGTATCTGGTCATAACCTGGTTTGTGAGCAGCAAACGCTACGAATATGCAAGGCGTGGCATGCGCGTTTATATCGCAAAGCTGAAAAGGCTGGAAAAACGGTATGATGTTCAGAGTCGTACCAGAGAACTGACGAAGGAGGGCAGCCGCTATGATGATATTTCTCGCACTTAAAGAACGGCTGAAGGAATTTTACGGAAGGTATGCGACACTGGTGAATGGTGCCGTGAAATTTTTATATAGTATGTCAGCGGTAACACTCTTAAATGGAAATATTGGTTACCAGACAGAGCTGACCAGTATGGTAGCCATGCTGGCTATTGCGGTGATCAGCGCATTTCTTCCTTACGGGGCGATCGGCTTTTTGCTGGGTATCGTTATGCTGGCGCACATTTATGCAGTTTCCATGGAAACTGCACTGATCACGGCTGTGGTCCTGATCATTCTGATCCTGCTGTATTATGGCTTTCAGCCCGGTGACAGCTTCTGGCTGGTGCTGGCTCCTATGGCATTTTTACTGAAGATCCCGTTCGCTGTGCCGCTTTTAGCAGGCTTATCCGGCAGCCTTCTTTCTGTGATCCCGGTAAGCAGCGGCGTTGTGATCTATTTCATTATTTCTTATGTGAAACAGAATGCCGGGGTACTGACCAACGATGCATCGGTTGATATTACCCAGAAATTTGTACAGATCATCCGTGGGCTGCTTTCCAACCAGGAAATGGCAGTCATGATCATGGTATGTGTGGTTGGAATCCTTTGCGTTTATATGCTTCATAATATGTCTCTGGATTATGCCTGGGAGATTGCAATCGTGACCGGGACGATTGCACAGCTCGCCGCAGTATTTGTGGGAGATTTTATGTTCCATGTATCCATGCCGGTGCCACAGCTTCTGGCGGGTGCACTGGTTTCCCTGCTAGTGGCATTGCTATATCATTTTTTTGTCTTTACGGTAGATTATACCCGTACAGAGTATGTGCAGTATGAGGACGACGATTACGTATACTATGTGAAGGCAGTGCCGAAGGTAGCCGTTGCAAGAACCGATGTTAAGGTCCAGCGCATCAACGATCCGGCAAGAGGCAGACATGAGCGCAGAAATATACGGTAAATGAAAGGCTGCTGGACACGGAGGCGCCGGCACCTCAATTGCTGTACACGTATGCGTGTCCGGCAAATGAAATAGAAAGAGAGGACCAGGTATGGTTGGCATATTCCAGAATTTGGAGATGGTTTTTCAGGGCATGCGCTCCTGGATCTCCTTTTTGCCAAGAATTACATTTTCTAATATCACCGAGATCATCATTCTGACGATCCTGGTGTATTACGCATTGTTATGGGTCAAGAGCACCAGAGCCTGGTATCTGATGCGGGGCATTGCCATGATCATGGCATTTGCAGTAGCAGCAGCGATCTTTCACTGGGACACTATTTTGTGGATCCTGGGAAAGACCGGTGGTATTGCGGTAACAGCACTGGTGATCATTTTCCAGCCGGAGCTGCGCAAGGCCCTGGAACAGCTGGGAAGCAGGAATCTGATCTCAGAGCTTTTTTCGTTTGACGACAATAAAGAAAACCAGGGCTTTTCTGAGCGTACCGTAAATGAAATTGTGAAGGCTACCTTTGAGATGGCAAAAGTAAAGACCGGGGCACTTATGGTAATTGAGCGGAACGTATCCTTAAAGGAAATCGAGCGGACCGGTATTGAGATCAATGGTCTGGTCAGCAGCCAGCTTCTGATCAATATATTCGAACACAATACACCGCTTCACGACGGTGCAGTTGTAATCCGTGGCAACCGGGTTACGGCGGCAACCTGTTACCTGCCGTTATCCGATAATATGACCATCAGTAAGGACCTGGGAACGAGGCACCGTGCGGCAGTCGGTATCAGCGAGATCACGGACAGTCTTACCGTGGTCGTGTCGGAGGAGACCGGAAGAGTCTCGGTAGTGGAAAAAGGCGGACTGAGGAGAATTTCTACAGCAGACGATCTGAGAAGGGCGCTTGCAGTAGCAGAAACCCAGGAAGAAACCAATGGCACACTGTTAAAGATTTGGAAGGGAAAGCGCAGAAATGAAAGAAAAACTGATAAATAACCTTGGACTTAAGATTCTTTCCTGCTTTCTGGCGTTTTTTGTATGGCTTGTTGTAGTCAATGTTTCAAACCCGGAGGTGACAGGAAGCAAAGAGGTCCCGCTGGAGATTGTAAACGAACAGGTCCTGACCAAGGCAGGAAGAACCTATGAATTGGGCGGAAAAGATACAGTAACCGTGTACTTTGATGTGCGGACCAAGGATGCATACAAGATCCGTTCATCAGATTTCCGCGCCTATGTAGATCTGGCAGAGCTCTACGATGTAACAGGCTCTGTGCAGGTAAAGATCGAGGTACTAAATAATAAAGAACTGGTCTCCAATGCAGAAAGCAGGCCGGGCGTAGTCCGTATCCAGACGGAGGAGCTGCAGAACAAGCAGTTTTCGTTGATCATGAACACCTATGGCAGCCTGGCTGAGGACTATGCGATCAACAAAGCAATCCTGAACCCGGACCATGTAACGATAGAAGGTCCGACCTCCCAGGTTGGCCTGATCAACCATGTGGGAATTGAATTGAATGTGAATGGTCTGGAAAGCAGTACGGATGGAACTGCTGAGCCGGTCTTTTACGATGCCAACGGCAACGAGATTACCGTCAGCGACCGGGTGAGCGTGAGTCCTGCTGAGATTCAGTACAGTCTGGAAATCAGCAAGGTAAAAACGTTGCCGCTCGATTTTGAGGTGACAGGAGCTGCGGCGTCTGGGTACCAGTACACAGGAGTGGAGTGCAGTGTGAAGAGTGTATCCGTGCTTGGGTTGAAAAATAGTCTGGCAGCGGTCAATAAGATAACCATTCCGTCTTCCGTACTGAGCGTGTACGGGGCAACCCAGGACAAGGTTCTTACCGTAAACTTAAATGATTATCTTCCGGAGGGCGTCACCCTGGCGAACGCAGACGATACAACGATTACCATCCGCCTGAAGGTGGAACAGCTTACTACCCGCACGATCACTTTGACGGAGTCGGATATTTCCATGGAAAATGGAGCAGATTATTATCATTACCATCTGTCCCCGTCCAGGATCGAGGTAAAGCTTCAGGGCTTAAAGGAAGATCTTGACACATTAAAGCAGGCAGATTTAAAAGCTACGCTGAATCTGTCTGGCCTGCAGCTTGGTTCCCATACCGGAAATCTGGGTATGAGTGGACTTGGCAAGAATTTTAAATTGATTTCTGTTTCCGCATTTAGTATAGAAGTTACGGCCGGTGGACCGACAGCGCAGCTGGAGCAGACCACTGCATCCGAGGAAGAAACAACGGAATCAGAGACCAGCAATGAAAATGATATGACAAAATTACAAGACACAGAGACGAGCGGCGCAAGCGCCGGCTGACAGAAAGAGGGATAACATGGTTAGCAGAAAAATTGTTATCAGAAACGTATCGGGACTTCATCTTCGCCCTACCGGGGTGCTTTGCAATGAGGCAATCAAGTATAAGTCCTCCATTAAATTCCATTTTGGAAATACCACGTCCAATGCAAAGAGTGTGCTCAGTGTACTGGGTGCCTGCATCAAATGCGGGGACGAGGTAGAGTTCATCTGCGAAGGACCGGATGAACAGGAGGCACTTGACGGAATCATTGGAGTCATTGAGAGTGGGCTAGGGGAGTAATAATAAATAATTAATTAATAAGGAGGACGTATCATGTTAAAAGGTACAAACGCTTCTTCTGGAATCGGCATTGGGAACGCCGTGATCGTAGAAGAAAAGGAACTGGTGATCAAGAGAGAGGCAGTTGCAGACACAGCAGCTGAGGTAGAACGCTTTAAGGGGGCGCTCGAGAAAACTCTTAAGAAAACCGAGGAGCTTGCAGCAGATCTCGCAACCAGAGTAGGGGAGAAGGAAGCGGAGATCATGCAGGGCCATATGATGCTTTTGATGGATCCGATGCTGACTGGGGAAATTGAAACCGCCATTACCGGCGAAGGCATTTGTGCAGAATATGCGATCGAGCAGGTATGTACGACCTATGCAGATATGTTTGCAGCAATGGATGACGAGCTGATGCAGCAGCGTGCAACCGATATGCGCGACATTAAGACCCGTATGCAGCGGGAGCTGCTCGGGATAGAGAGTGTGGACATCGCATCGCTTCCGGCAGGCAGCATTCTGGTAGCGAAGGACCTGACCCCGTCCATGACGGCAGGAATCAACCCGGAACATGTGACTGGTATCGTGACAGAGCTGGGTGGTAAGACCTCCCATAGTGCGATTCTTGCCCGTGCGCTGGAAATTCCGGCAGTTGTTGCAGTTCCGGATTTAATGAACCAGGTCCACAACGGTCATGTAATCGTGTTAGACGGCAGTGAAGGTCTTGTTTATGTAGATCCAGACCAGGAGGTTGTAGATGAATTCTCCGCAAAACGGGAAAAATTCCTGAAAGAAAAGCAGGAGCTGGAGCAGTATATCGGCAAGCAAACCGTGACAAAGGATGGCGTGCATATTGAGTTGGTCGCAAACATCGGTAAGCCGGAAGACTTAGAAAAGGTTCTCCAGTACGATGGAGAAGGCGTTGGTCTTTTCCGCACAGAGTTTTTATTTATGGACCGCACAGCAATGCCGACCGAGGAAGAACAGTTTGAGGCATATAAAGCTGTGGCAGAAGGCCTGAAAGGCAAGCCGGTCATTATCCGTACCCTGGATATCGGCGGCGATAAAGAAATCCCGTATATGGGCCTGACCAAAGACGAAAACCCATTCCTGGGCTACCGTGCGATCCGTTTCTGTCTGGACCGCAAGGAAGATGTATACAAGCCGCAGCTTCGTGCTCTGCTTCGCGCCAGTGCTTATGGCAACATCAAGATCATGGTGCCGATGGTGACTTGCATCGAAGAGCTTCGCGAGGCAAAGGCACTGATCGAAGAGATCAAGAAGGAATTAGATGAGAAAAATATCCCGTACAAGAAGAATATCGAGGTTGGTATCATGGTAGAGACGGCAGCAGCATCTTTGATGGCAGATGTATTTGCCAAGGAAGCAGCCTTCTTCAGCATCGGAACCAACGACCTGACCCAGTACACGATGTCTGTGGACCGCGGAAATGACAAGGTATCTTACCTGTATTCTACCTTTAACCCGGCAGTGCTTCGCAGCATCAAGCGGATCATTACCTGTGGCCGCGAGGCTGGCATTATGGTAGGCATGTGCGGCGAGGCGGCAAGCGATCCTCTTATGATCCCGCTGCTTCTGGCATTTGGCTTAAATGAGTTCAGTATGAGTGCATCTGCAATCCTGTATTCCAGAAAGCTGATCACCAGCTATAGCATCGGTGAGCTTCAGGCGGTGGCCGACAAGGCCATGAGCTTTGCGACTGCGGCAGAGGTGGAAGCATATATGAGAGAGTTTGCTGAGCGGGCTTAATGAAATTTAGATTTTCGGCTGTCACCTGCATTGCAGGAGGCAGCCATTTATAAAACGATAAAACAGCTACACAAATACATTCACACGAGGAGAAAGAAATATGGCAGTCTACGTGATCTGTTATCTGGCATCTTATATTCTGGCAAGGTTTGGCCATTACCTGATATCTGGTCTGCTGCTTTTGGCAGCAGCCGGATGGCTTTACATGGAGGATTACCGGAAATATAAGAACCTGATCCATTTGCGTGGACTGTTTTCTTTATTCTGGGTAGGCGGCGAGGGATTAGCCTGTATGAAGCTTAGCAATCTCCAGACCGACTGGTCCCGCATGACCTGGTTTTGCCTGTTCCTGGCGTACATAGGCTTCTGGCTGGTATTTGAGATACTGGTCCGTGTGTATGGCTCCGGGTACGATGGCTATGGGCGCTGGAGAAGCTTTTCCGGTGATCCAAAGCCAGTATTTACCATGATCTGCGTTCTGACGGTATTATCGTTTGGCTGTTTTATCGCAGAGGCCGTGACCTTGGGCTATGTTCCCCTGTTTTTGCGCGGGGTGCCGCATGCCTACTCGGAATTTCATCTGACAGGCGTTCATTATTTTACGGTCTCCTGTGTGCTGGTGCCATCGCTTACCGTGCTTTACATCCATATGCGGAATGGAAGAGGAAGCGAGAAGCTTCTCATGGCATCACTCATCATGACCGGCATTTCCCTGCTGGTCCCGATTCTTTGCGTATCCAGGTTTCAGCTTGTATTTGCAGTGCTGCTGGCAGTATTTACCTACATTTCCCTGCAGAAAATGTTCCATCCGGGCTGGCTTTTAGCGCTGTTTGCGGTGCTGCTTCCGTTTTACCTGATCCTGACAGTGGCGAGAAGCCATAACATTGAGTATTTGAATGGAATTTTTGAGATGAAGCGAGCATCCATGCCGATCTTCATCAGCCAGCCGTATATTTACATTGCCAATAACTACGACAACTTCAATTGTCTGGTGGAGGCACTGCCGGGACATAGTTTTGGACTGAAGGGCTTGTTCCCGCTGTGGGCATTGTCGGGACTGAAATTTTTCTTCCCGCAGCTGATTAATTTCCCGATTTATGTGGATAAGACAGAACTCACGACCCTGACGCTGTTCTACGATGCTTACTATGATTTTGGATGGATCGGAGTCCTGATTTTTTCCTGTATCCTCGGTGCCATTGCCTATATTCTGGTGGTAAAGCTCCGGGAAATGAGAAATCCGCTTGGGTATCTGCTGTATGCGCAGCTTGCAGCATACCTGATGCTATCCTTTTTTACGACCTGGTTTTCCAATACGACAACCTGGTTTTACCTGATCGTGACAGGTGCTATGGCTTTGTTTTACCATTTGAGGGCAAGCCGCTGGTAATTTTATAAAGAATCCTGTATAATAATGCAAAGGAATACATTGCAGCTTTCGCTACAGAGTAATCTGGTGGGAGCTGCTTTGCTATATGCCGTAACTGCGAAGCTATCAAGCAGTTATGTGATACCAAACAATTTTGTGATGAGGAGGATATGAAAATGATCTCAAAAAAAATGAATCCGCTGGTCCAGAATAACTCTGTGATCCGTGTCATGTTCGAAGAAGGAAAGCGCCTGGCAGCTATTTACGGTGCAGAAAATGTCTACGATTTCAGCCTCGGAAATCCGAATGTACCGGCACCGCAGGAGGTAGAAGACTCCATCATCGAGACTTTGAAGGAAGAGGATTCCACCTTTGTTCACGGATATATGAGTAACTCCGGCTATGAGGATGTGCGGGAGACCATCGCACAGGATTTAAACCGCCGTTTCCAGACAAATTTCCACCAGGGTAATATCCTGATGACCGTAGGAGCAGCTAGCGGCCTGAACATCATTTTAAAGACCATCCTGGACCCGGAGGATGAGGTCCTGACTTTTGCTCCTTACTTCGTAGAGTATGGTAACTATGTGCGCAACTACGATGGAAAGCTGATCGTGGTCTCACCGAATACGAAAGACTTCCAGCCAAACCTGGAGGAGTTTGCAGAAAAGATCACGGCACGTACCAAGGCAGTCATCATCAATACCCCGAACAACCCGACCGGTGTTATTTATTCCGATGAAACTCTCACCCGTCTGGCAGACATTCTCCGTGCAAAGAGCGCAGAGCTTGGAACCGAGATCGTGCTGATCTCTGATGAGCCGTACCGTGAGCTGGCTTACGACGGAGCGGTTGTACCGTATGTGACAAAATATTACGCAAACACGGTTGTATGCTATTCCTACAGCAAATCCCTGTCCCTGCCTGGTGAGCGTATCGGCTATCTGGTGATCCCGGATGAGCTGACAGACAGTGCAGAGGTCTTCACGGCAGCCACTATCGCAAACCGCGTCATGGGCTGTGTCAATGCGCCGTCCCTGATCCAGAGAGTCATCAAACGTTGTATTGAGAAAGGCGCTGCAGTCAACTTAGACGCTTACGATAAAAACCGCAACCTCCTCTACAACAGCTTAAAGAAGTTCGGTTTCGAGTGCATCAAACCAGAGGGTGCCTTCTATCTTTTTGTAAAGGCTCCGGTCGCAGATGATAAAGAATTCTGTGCACAGGCCCAGAAGCATAACCTGTTACTGGTACCGGGAAGCTCTTTTGCATGTCCTGGCTATGTGCGTATCGCTTACTGCGTATCTTATGAGCAGATTGAGCGTTCCCTGCCGGCATTCGAGGCAGTAGCAAAAGAATACGGACTGTGCTAAAATCCGAGGTAGTCTTGCACGGAACATGTACGGAAAAAAGAATCTGAGATTACACCAGCTGCTGTGCCGGATGGCAAAGCTTTGCCTGGCACAGCAGCTGTTATTCGGACAGACAAACGACAGGAGGACACGAAGATGAGAGCATGGGAGAGTAATATCCGCAAAGTAGTTCCTTATGTACCGGGGGAGCAGCCGAAGGGGGACCGGCTGATCAAGTTAAATACCAATGAAAATCCATATCCGCCAGCACCAGGGGTAGAAAAAGCGCTGAAAAATATGGAAATTGAATGTTTCCGCAAGTATCCGGACCCGACGGCATCCGAGCTGGTCCATGTGCTGGCGGAGTATTACGGTGTGGGAGATGATCAGGTATTTGTAGGCGTTGGCTCAGACGATGTCATTGCCATGAGCTTTTTGACCTTCTTTAATTCCCAAAAGCCGGTTTTATTTCCGGATGTGAGCTATTCCTTCTATAAGGTATGGGCAGATCTGTTCCAGGTTCCTTATGAGACACCGGCTCTGGATGAAAGCTTTTGCATCCGTCCGGAGGATTATTACCGTGAAAATGGCGGAGTGATCTTCCCGAACCCGAATGCACCGACCGGACTTCTCTTATCTTTGGAAGACGTAGAGGATATCATCCGTCACAATCAGGATGTGGTGGTGATCGTGGATGAGGCTTATATCGATTTTGGCGGAAAATCAGCCCTGGAGCTGATCCAGAAATACGAGAATCTGCTGGTCGTACAGACCTTTAGTAAGTCCCGTTCCATGGCTGGTATGCGTATTGGCTTTGCAATCGGCCACCCGGACCTCATCAAGGCGCTTAATGATGTGAAATATTCCTATAATTCCTACACCATGAACATGCCATCCCTGATTTTAGGAACCGAAGCTGTGAAAGATGATGCCTATTTCAAGGAAACCGTGCAGAAGATCATCGATACCAGGGAATGGTCCAAAACCCGTCTGACGGAACTTGGCTTTACTTTCCCGGATTCCATGTCCAATTTTATTTTTGCGTCCCACAGCCGTGTCCCTGCAAAAGAATTGTTTGAGGAATTGAAACAGCAGCAGATCTATGTGCGTTACTTTGATCAGCCGCGCCTTTCTAACTATCTGCGCATCAGCATCGGTACGCGGGAAGAGATGGAAGCATTGTTTGCATTTTTGGAGAAATATCTGGCAGAGTAGGTTATTTTGCGGTTTCCTGCTGGGAAAAGCTGGAAAATCAATGGAAATGAAGCAAATTGGGCCGCTTGTGCTTGGATGGCTGCCAGAAAAGCAGAAACGGACCATAAGGGCATTTTGGCGATCATGAATTTTGGGAAGAATAAAAGGAGAATGATCGGGGAAAAGTATGAAAACAGTCCACTGATTCCACGTAATCTGATGTAAGGCAGATAAGGATAAGAAGGTGATTGTATGGACAGACGTTATGCCCGTTTGATTTTAAATATTGTGGTTCCGGCAGTGGAGATCTTACTGGTCTGCCTGCTGGGACCAAAGCTCTTGAAATTTTTCATGCCATTTGTGATCGGCTGGATCATTGCCATGATCGCAAACCCGCTGGTCCGTTTTCTGGAGAGTAAGGTAAAAATCGTGCGAAAACACAGTTCTGCATTGATTGTGATCGCGGTACTGGCACTGATCATCGGACTAGGCTATTTCCTGATCTCGCGGCTGGTTATGCAGGCAGTCGAACTGGCAAAAGACCTGCCGCTGTTATATGATACATTATCGGAAGACCTGCAGGCAATTGCGGCCCGGTTCTCCAGCCTGTTTTCCAGACTTCCGGCCGATGTGCAGGCAAGCTGGCAGGAACTGGTTGGAAACATCGGTCATGCCGCCAGCCTGCTGGTGCAAAAGATCGCATCGCCGACGGTGGAAGTGGCTGGAAATGTAGCAAAGGGAATTCCGAATGCACTGGTCAATGTTGTGGTGACGATTCTTTCGTCCTATTTCTTCATTGCAGAACAGGATAAAATCATCGAATTCTGGAAAAAATATCTGCCGGAAAGTGCGAAAGATTATGGCCGGTATTTAAAAAACGATGTCAAAAAACTGATTGGCGGCTATTTTCTTGCCCAGTTCCGCATTATGTTTGTCGTAGGTGCTATCCTGATTGCCGGGTTTCTGATTCTGGGAATCAAGTATGCATTCCTGCTCGGTGTGCTGGTGGCGATTCTTGATTTTTTGCCGCTCTTTGGAACCGGAACGGTTCTGATCCCGTGGGCACTGTTTAAGCTTTTGTCTGCGGATTACGCGCTGGCAGCAGGGCTTGCGCTTCTTTATGTACTGACGCAGGTAATCCGACAGGTGATCCAGCCAAAGATCGTGGGTGATTCCATGGGACTTCCCCCGCTGTGGACGCTGGTTTTTCTGTATCTGGGATTTAAACTTCATGGGATATCCGGCATGATCATCGCCGTGCCGATTGGGATCTTTGTGATGAATCTCTATGAATATGGTGCGTTCGACCGGATGATCGAAAGTGCGAAGGAGCTGGCAGAAGAAGTGAGGAAAGTGCGCAAGTAACAATATCGTACAGTAAACACAAATGGGCCGGAAGGTTCCGTCCCCGCCGAATGGCGGGGACGAAACCTTTCGGCCCTCGTTCGTTACTGTGTGATATTGTTATTGGATGGGGATGAGTCTTCTTTGGTACTGATGTCTGATTCGCTGTTGTTTTTTGCTTTATTAGTTGGATTTAGCGTGTTTTTGCGCAGCTTCCGTTTCCTCCATATTTTCCGCAGAATCCATACGATGACCAGAATCAGAACGGCCAGTACGATCAGGATCGGGAGATTGGATACAAACCATACGAGCAGGTCTACGGATGCGGTCTGTAACTGGTTCAGGCTGTGTGCAAATCCTTTCTGGATGCGGACCGGAATGGTGTCCGGGTCGGTGGCGGTGAGTACCTGAACCTCCTGTATGGAGAGGTAAACCGTGCTGTATACAACCTGGTTGTCGAGAGTTCGCAGCTGGGACTCCAGGGATTCAAGCTGATAGCGTACTTCGGACAGGCGGGATTCCAGTGCAATCACGGCATCTACGGAGTCTGCTTTTTCTAAAAGAGCCCAAAGACGGTCCTGTTCTACCTGCAAAGTCTTTTTCCGGCTTGTTATGTCGGTGTATTGCAGGGTGACATCCTGGACATTTTCATTCTTATAGGTGATATTTCCCTGTGTGGATACTTCGGAAAGAAATGCATCGAGCTGGTCTGCCGGAATCCGGATCGTCATGTTAGAAGAACGCCGGGACTGATTGCCGGACCAGGTTAAGCTGTTGCCGGAAACATCCGATTGCTCAATATAGCCGCCGAAAGAAGCAACGGCATCGGATACAGACTGCAGGAGCGTATCAAATTCGCGTGTTTCCAGATCCAGATTGACGTTGCGGATCAGTTTGCGTTCGGTAGGATCCTGGGCTGCTGCTGCATTTTGCGGAAGCTCTGTGCTTTCGGATCCATTTGAAAAAGTGTCTGAATCTGCCACGTATGCCCCTGCGTCGACCGCAGCTTCCTCCACGGAATCACCTGCATCATTGGAACGGAAAGATGCGGCTTCAGATTTGGAAAAGGCTGCAGGCATGCCAGCTCCGCCGGAAAATCCGCTGTTTGCTGCCACGTCGTAGGATGCGGCGGCTGTTTCTGTAAGATATGAGGCATTAGAAGCACTTCGCGATGCAGAACCACAGGCGGTCAGACTGCTGGAAAGCAGGGAAAGGAAAAGGGCAGCAGTAAGAAGTTTATGTTTTGCCTCACCTGTTTTGAATGGATATTTTTTCATGATCACGTCCTCCTCTCTTTGCTTTCATTATCCCATATTCTGGAAATAAAACAAGGCGTTCCAGAGAATCTTAAGTGCTTGGAAAGTGAATTGTAAGGAAAAATTGCTAGTGAATATTGCACAAACAACAATAATGGATTTTTTTCGAATCTACTTGTATAGTACAATGATTTTAGGTATAATAGCGTAAGATATACCATGATAAGGCAAGTATGCGCCTGCCTTATCACAATAAAATTAGGAGAGATTATTAAGTAATAAAACGTGTTTATGAAAGTGAACCGCTGTGTTCAAAGATACTCAAAATCCAGAGTATTCGTTTGTGCTGACGTAAAAGCAGTCGGAAACGTCGAGAAGTAGCCAATGCAGGTTGAAACAGTCTTGCTAATTATAGGATAGAACCTTGATGGTGACGTTTGGACAAAGGTATAAATCTACGAAAACCAAGTAGTAAAACAAAAATATTAAGAAAGGAAAAGCTATTTAGATGAATCTGCACTGAATCATAAGAAAATTTGCAGATATGTACCGATGGCTTAGTCGGGAATTTACGACTGTGGAGTGTACAAGAATTTGTGAGTAGATATGTTATCAAACAGTCAAAAACATACACGTTGAAGCAGTAACTATAAATCGTGAGATTATAGCGAATCATCTAGCATATACGTATTTGTATGTGTTTTTAGTAGCAGGAAGACTCGTGAACAGAGAGAAGATTATTGTAATCGACTTTGGCGGTCAGTACAATCAGCTGGTTGCCCGCCGTGTACGTGAGTGCAATGTTTATTGTGAGATCTATTCTTACAAGACCGATATTGAAAAGATTAAAGAAATGAATCCGAAGGGTATCATCTTAACCGGAGGCCCAAACAGTGTCTATGAAGAGGGCGCAGCAACCTGCAGCAAAGAGCTGTTTGAACTTGGCGTTCCGGTACTGGGATTGTGCTACGGCGCTCAGTTAATGAGCCATGTATTAGGCGGTCATGTCTGCAAGGCTCCTGTCCGTGAGTATGGAAAAATCGAAGTAACCGTGGACAAGTCCAGCAAGCTGTTCGGTAATGTATCCGAGAAGACCATCTGCTGGATGAGCCACAACGACTACATTGAGAAAGAAGCTCCTGGCTTTAAGATCATTGCACATACCCCGGACTGCCCGGTGGCAGCAGCAGAGTGTGCAGAGAAGAATCTCTATGCAATCCAGTTTCATCCGGAAGTACTGCATACCGTAGAGGGAACCAAGATGCTCTCCAACTTCGTGTACGAAGTGTGCGGCTGCGCAGGCGATTGGAAGATGGATGCTTTTGTAGAAAACACCATCAAAGCAGTACGTGAGAAAGTCGGAAACGGTAAAGTGCTCTGTGCGTTATCCGGCGGTGTAGACTCCTCCGTAGCAGCTGTTATGCTGGCAAAGGCAGTTGGTGACCAGCTGACCTGTGTATTTGTAGACCATGGTCTGCTCCGTAAGGACGAGGGAGACGAGGTTGAGGAAGTATTTGGTCCGAACGGCCCGTACAACTTAAACTTCATCCGTGTCAATGCACAGGAGCGTTTCTACGCAAAGCTGAAAGGCGTAGAAGAGCCGGAGCGTAAGCGTAAGATAATCGGCGAAGAATTCATCCGTGTATTTGAGGAAGAAGCAAAGAAAATCGGTGCAGTAGACTTCCTGGTACAGGGAACCATCTACCCGGACGTAGTAGAGAGTGGTCTGGGCGGCGAGTCCGCTGTCATCAAGTCCCACCACAATGTTGGAGGACTCCCGGATTACGTTGATTTCAAAGAAATCATCGAGCCGCTGCGTGACCTGTTCAAAGATGAGGTCCGCAAAGCTGGTCTGGAACTCGGTATCCCGGAGAAGCTGGTATACCGTCAGCCATTCCCGGGGCCGGGACTTGGCATCCGTATCATCGGAGAAGTAACCGCTGAGAAGGTAAAAATGGTACAGGAGGCAGATGCCATCTACCGCGAAGAAATCGCAAACGCAGGTCTCGACCGCAGCATCGGACAGTACTTCGCAGCACTGACCAACATGCGTTCCGTCGGTGTTATGGGCGACGAGAGAACCTATGACTATGCGATCGCATTAAGAGCGGTAAATACCATCGACTTCATGACCGCAGAAGCAGCAGAGATTCCGTGGGAGGTACTTGGAAAGGTAGCCAGCAGAATCGTAAATGAAGTGAAGCATGTGAATAGAGTACTCTATGATTGCACTGGGAAACCGCCGGCAACAATAGAATTTGAGTAGCTTGAAAAATCGCGGAAAAGCCCATAAATAAAGGCTTTGCGGGGTGTCGAAAAGACCAAATGGAGTGCAAATGGAGTTTAAAAATTATTTTTTTCTCTTGTTTATATTCCAGATTCACCTGCAAATTTCGTGAAATCGGTTATTCTCATAAAATAAAATTAGAGTAAATATGAAGAACAGTTTGTTTTGATTGAAGTGATTTTCGTCAAGGCAGACTGTTTTTTTGTTGCCTGCATTTAGAAAACAGATACCACAGAAAGGTTCTTTACTTTCGATGAGCTTAAACTCCATGACACAGTAATCACACTGATGGAGAATTAAAAAACAAGAAAATTTGATAAATTTCGGAAAATGATGTCCGATTTTGCATCTGCCAGTACAGAGTATATGAAGAGATAAATATTCAAAACACAGGAGGTACTGATTATGCAGAATAAATTATTTTTAAAGGCAGCCGATATATGTGAACTTCTGGAAGTAAAACAGACATCGGCTTATGAAATCATCGGAAATCTGAACAAGGAACTGGAAGAACAGGGCTACCTGACGCTTAGAGGAAAAGTTCCGACAAAGTATTTTGTGAAGCGTTTCTACGGAGTAGAAGATACTTGTGAGATTCCACAGGAAGAGGGAAAGGAATGGTTTCATGCGTAAGAGAAAAATGTATTTATCAGTGGAAGACATTGCAGAACTCTTTGGATTATCAGTTTCGTTTGCTTACCGGGTAGTGGAAAGAATGAATGCCGATCTGGCAAGCAAGAACTATTATGTGATTCTCGGTCGGGTGCCAACCCGCTATGTAGAGGACAAGATCTATGGTCTGGAACATGTTGAGCAGTATTTGAAGGAGGATAAAGCGGTATGAGTATGATGCAGGAAAAAATGTATATGGATGTGGATGATGTGTGTGCAATTCTTGGAGTTTCAAAAACTTATGCATATAGTCTGATGCGAGAATACAACAAAGAATTGAAGGCAAAAGGCTATATTGTAGTAGCTGGAAAAATCTCTACGAAATTCCTGGCAGAAAAGATTTATGGCATGAAAGTCGAGGATTAGCAATGGGGGTTTACAAAGAAGGAAAAAACTGGAAAGTACAGGTCTATTACAAAGACTGGCAGGGAAATCGGAAAAGAAAACAGAAAAGAGGATTCAGGACCAAGGGTGAAGCTAAGGAATGGGAAAGAGATTTCCTGCAACAGCAGAGCCAGGGTGTGGATATTGAATTTGGAAATTTTCTGGAGATTTATTACAAAGATATGGATGTCCGTCTCAGAGAAAACACTATGTACACGAAGCGATATATTATTGACCTGAAAATCAAGCCTTATTTTGAAAAGAAGATTCTCAGTGAAATTACGGTGGCAGACGTCCGTGCATGGCAGAATGAGTTGCTGACGTATAAGGATAAGAATGGAAAAGGATATTCTCCTACTTATCTGAAAACAGTGAACTGCCAGCTGACTGCAATCTTCAATTATGCAATGCGGTATTATAACCTGCAGGATAATCCCTGCAGGAAGGCAGGAGCGATTGGCAAGAGTAAAGGAGAACCGAAGGACTTCTGGATGCAGGAAGAGTTCAATGCTTTTCTGGAAACAGTAAGTGATAAGCCGGAGACAAGAATGGCGTTTCTTTTGTTGTACTGGACCGGAATGCGTATCGGTGAATTGCTTGCACTTACTTATAATGACATCAATCTTGAAGAGAAAACCATATCAATCAATAAATCTTATCAGAGACTGAAAGGAAAGGATATGATCACGCAGCCGAAAACTCCAAAGAGTATCCGTGTGATTACGATGCCGGATTTTCTTGCAGAGGAATTTAGGGAGTATTGCAGTCATTTGTATGGAATTATGAAAAAGGAAAGACTTTTTCGGTTTACCAAATCGCATATGGAACATTGTATGGCTACCGGAATCGAGCGGTCTGGTGTAAAGCGGATACGACTTCATGATCTCCGCCATTCCCATGCCAGTATGCTGGTTGATATGGGGGTGGCTCCATTGGAGATTGCAGAACGCCTTGGACATGAAAAGGTGGAAACCACGTTGAACACTTATTCACATCTGTATCCGTCTACACAGAGTAAATTAGCAGGTTTGCTAGATAAGAAACATGAGGAAGAGGAGGAATAAGCGATGGCTGGTGACAGACATGGAAAACACAACACAACGACCATTTCTTTTCGGGTGAATTCTTATGAAAAAGCAACAATTGAAGAACGAGTGAAAGTGAGCGGAATGAAAAAACAGGATTATATCGTCCGATCATGCATTTACAATCATGTATGTGTTGTTGGAAAGAAAGAAACAATTGAGATTATCCGGTCAGAAATGAAGGAAATGAGTTTGGTTTTGGAGGATGTGGCAAAAGATTTGAAGTCTGAAAAACCAGTTATTTCAGAACCGGTTCTTGATAGTATGACAGAACGGTATCTTGCATTTTTGGAAGCAGCATTATGGATGCTGAAAGGTTCAAGTTATTTATGGGAGGATAAAAAGGATGGAAGAGAAAGTAATGAAGGATTGTAAAGTGCTGGCATTGTGTTCACAAAAAGGCGGGGTTGGCAAGACAACAAGTTGCGTGAATCTGGCAGTCGGACTTGCAAAAGCAGGGAAGAAAGTGCTTGTGATTGACAATGATCCGCAGGGAAGTATGACAGCAAGTCTTGGGTATCATAACCCAGATGAATTACCAATCACACTGGCTACTATTCTGACAAAGATTGTAGAAGATGAACTATTTGAAAATACACTGGGAATTTTACATCACCAGGAAGGAATTGATTTGATTCCGGCAAACATCGAACTCTCTGGAATGGAAGTTTCACTTGTAAATATTATGAGCAGGGAACTTGTCTTAAAACAATATATAGAAAGAATGAGAGAAGAATACGACTATATATTGATTGACTGTATGCCATCACTTGGAATGCTGACGATCAATGCACTTGCCAGTGTCGATGCAGTTATTATACCTGTCCAGGCGGCTTATCTTCCTGTAAAGGGTCTAGAACAGCTGATACGGACGATAGGAAAGGTGCGAAGACAGCTTAACAAACAACTGAAAATTGGAGGTATATTGATCACAATGGTGGATAACCGAACGAACTATGCAAGAGATATATCTGATCTGATTTTTGATACATATGGAAACCAGATTAAGATTTTTCCACAGAGTATTCCATTTTCAGTACGAGCAGCTGAAATCAGTGCGGAAGGAATCAGCATATTTGAGCATGATCCAAAAGGAAAAGTAGCGGCTGCATATTGGCAGATGACACAGGAGGTGCTTTTGGATGAAAGGTAGAAGTGCATCGAAGATAAAACTGACATCTTATGATGAATTACTTGGAGGAGGAGAAGAAACGAACGATATCCAGCAGGTTTCACTTGAGCATTTACATTCTTTCGAGAACCATCCATTTCAAGTAAATGATGATGAGGCAATGGCGGAACTGGTGGAAAGTGTGAAAGAAGAGGGAATTCTTACAGCATTACTGGTACGACCGCTGGGTGATGGTGAATATGAAATCATCGCCGGTCACAGAAGGAGACATGCGGCACAACTTGCTGGTCTTAAAGAGGTTCCGGTTATTATCAGAAATATGGATCAAGATACAGCTGTCCGTGCGATGGTAGACAGCAATCTGCAGAGACCTAATATACTCCCAAGTGAAAAGGCATTTGCTTACCGTATGAAGATGGAAGCAATGAATCATCAGGGAACATCAGGCGGTATCAGTGCGAAAGACATTGGAAAGAACGCAAATGACAGTGCAAGGCAGGTGTATCGCTATATCCGGCTTACTTATCTGATGAATGACCTATTAAACGCAGTAGATCGTGATGTAATCGGATTGCAGGTAGGTGTAGAGCTTTCCTACCTTACGGTTCCAGAACAGGAGATGGTGGAGGAAGTGCATGAGAGTACCGGAAAATATCCAAGTCTGGAACAGGCAAAAAAAATAAGGCAACATCGAGAAGAAAAAACGCTGACAAAAGAGATTGTGCGGCTCCTGGTTATAGGAGAGCGTAAAAAGAAAACAACGGTAACATTAAAACAGGATGAAATTAAGAAGTATTTTCCTCCAGAGTATGATGAACAGAAGATACGGACTGTTATATGTCAGCTTTTGGAGGAATGGAGCAATCAGAATCATTGATAAGTACGAAGGGAGGGATGTGTCATGAGTATAAGAGCAACATTCCATTATTTTCAAGGAATGGAATGCGATATGTACAGTTTTTATCGTATTCCCAAACTGCTGTTTACAAGTGAATATTTTAAAAATCTCTCCTGCGAAGCAAAGGTGCTGTACGGACTGATGTTAGACCGGATGTCACTGTCCATCAAGAACCGGTGGTTTGATGAAGAGGACAGGGCATATATTTTCTTTTCGGTGGAAGAGATTATGGAAATGCTTAACTGTGGCAGGAATAAGGCTGTGAATTGTCTAAAAGAGCTGGATCAGGAAAAAGGGATTGGATTGATTGAGAAGAGGCGAATCGGACTTGGAAAAACAAATGTTATTTACGTGAAAAATTTCAGCCTGACAGAATATCCAGATGAGCCAGCAATCTTTGATTCGGAAGAAACACCGGAAAATGTAGCAGAGAGAAAAGAAAATACAGAGACAGAAATAGAAGAATATGCAAAAAAAGAGCCGGAAAAGCCCGTAAATACACAGAAGTTTGAAAAACAAACTTCAGGAAGTTTGAAAAATAAACTTCAAGAAGTTTCAAAAACAAACTTCAAGGAGTTTGAAAAACAAACTTCAAGAAGTTTAGAAAACAAACTTCAAGAAGTTTCAAAAACAAACTGTAATAATACTGAATATAATTATACTGAATTTAGTGAGAATGAATCTTATCAATATCTATCTGAACAAGAGAAAGGGAGAGATAGGATACAGGAGAGAAATGAGTATCGACAGTTAATTCATGATAATATCGAATATGAGATCCTTTGTCAGAGCTATGGAACTGGACGAGTAGAAGAGCTGGTAGAGCTGATGCTGGATGCAATATGTTCGACAAAGACATATCAACAGATCAATGGGGAAGCTGTGCCTACACAAGTGGTCAAGAGCCGTTTGCTCAAAGTCGGGTATGAACACATCCAGTATGTGTTTTTCAGTCTTGACAGGAGTACAAGCAAAGTGAAGAATATCCGGCAGTATATGCTGACGGTATTGTATAACGCTCCTGCAACAATCAATCAGTTTTATGATGCTGAAGTTCGACATGACATGTACTGGGGGAAGGATATTCCAGACAGGTAAGAACTTTGTGCCCACTGGGCACGAAGTTTAAAAAGAGATAGTCATATCTGGCAGATATGCTAAAATAACCTTGTGTCCACTGGGCACAAAGTAGGAGGAAGAATTATGTTGAGATTTATGATAAAACTGCCATTTCGAATTATTGCAGCTCCTGTTTGGCTGGTACTTGCAGCGGTGAATATTGTGCTGGTGTTCCTGGTTGGGTTATCTGCTGGATTCTGCTATCTGATAGCCGGAATCTCTGTTGTGACAGAAGTTTTGAGTATTGGGTTTGGAATCAGTACGGACTGGACAATGAAATCAGCGATTATTACGACAGTAGTGTTTGTTCTACTCCCACATATCGGTATGGGGATAGTTGCAGTAATTGAAGTTGTGAAATGTGGATTACAGGAATTTATTTTTGGATGATTGTGGAAAATATAGTGGCGCTATATGGAAAGGCAGAAATAAACAATGGAAGAATTATATAAAGTGATGGATGATTTGCTTGAGGTGGAATTTCAGATGAAAGCAGGGATGGATATTCTGAAAGAACTGGAAGAGTTTTATATGCTGGAAAAAGAAACCGAAAAATCGGATGCTAGAAAAGTAGCTGTGCTGATGAAAGGATATCTGCAGTCGATGAAGTCAAATATTCGAGAAATCATTCGTTATATTGATGACACGACACTTGAAAAATCAAATGATAAAAAGAAAGATAAACAGGAATCTGCGAGCACCATATCCGAGGAAGTGCAGGAATTTGTGAATCTGACAATTACAGAGCATATGGGGAAAGCATATTCAGAATGGAAGTTAAAGCAGGATAAAGAGCCAGTAAGTGAGATTGATAAGAAATACCAGAAATTACTGGAAACGTTATCCCAAGAACAGGAAGAAGTGATTACGGAATACTGTAATGCAATTTTTAGCAGTGGAGCAGAAACAGAAGAATTTTTCTATCGAATGGGATTAAAAGATGGACTGAATCTGAAAAATACGGTAAAATCTGTATTAGAAATGATATCATGAAATCGGAAGTTGGAGGATACACGCATGAAAATTGTAATCATTAATGGAAGTGCCAGAAAAGGAAACACGCTGACAGCAATCAATGCATTTATAAAAGGAGCATCAGAAAAGAATGAAATTGAAATCATTGAACCTGACAAACTCAACATTGCACCATGCAAGGGATGTGGTGTCTGTCAATGCTCTAAGGGATGCGTCGATAAGGATGATACAAATCCTACAATTGATAAAATTGCTGCCGCAGATATGATTCTTTTTGCTACACCAGTTTATTGGTGGGGAATGTCAGCACAATTGAAACTTATCATTGATAAGTGCTACTGCCGTGGATTGCAGTTAAAAAATAAAAAAGTTGGCACGATTGTTGTAGGCGGTTCTCCCGTAGACAGTATCCAGTATGAGCTGATTGATAAGCAGTTTGACTGTATGGCAAAATATCTTTCATGGGATATGCTTTTCAAAAAATCATATTATGCAACAGCCAGAGATGAACTTGAAAAAAACAAGGATTCCATGAACGAACTTGAGGGGATCGGAAAAAATTTATAAAGCACGTTCCAAATTCCTGTTTGCATATTTCATCAAACGGTACATATTAAAATTAACACAAAGGGAGATGTTAGAATGAAAGCTCATGAATATTGGTCTGTCGGAGCATTGATAACGATGCTAGGAACTTTTTATAGCGGATATAAAGGTTCAAAATCAAGCCATAAATATTTTGCGGCAAGTTCTTTGCTTTGTATGATTATGGCTATTTACACAGGTCATAAGATGATATCTAAAAACAAGAAAACAAAGAAAGAACCAATATCATTAGGAAATGAAGAATAATACAATCAACCTTGTGCCCAGTGGGCACGAAGTTGGCATAGTCACTATGGTGTCAGGAGAAATCCTGGCATCTTTTTTTTATATCTTTTTACACTTCAAAAAATAATTTCAAAAAATTTCTAAAATCATGTCCGATTTTGTCGCTCCCAATACAGAGTATATGGAAGGCAAATTGAAAATCCTCTGATTTCCAAAAATCACAAACGTAAAAGAGGTTCAGACAGTTCTTCCGATTGCACCTTGACAATTGAAGGAGCTGATACATCTTGAGGAACATGCTTACCGGAGATAATCCGGCTCGTGCAGGCGAAGACTCCTACGGGAAGAGCGAAGCAATAATGATACCACCGAAGGGTACAGGACCTCTGCTGAAACAGAGACTGTGACTGTATTTTTACAGCCGGGTTATCTGGAATGATAACGATCAGATGTATATGTACAGACAAAGCCCAAATGTGAATACTTAGATTTTCTTATTTATATTACAGGAGAAATCCTGTAGCAAGTGGGGAATGGTTCGAATCCATTCCTCATTTTTTCGTGCAGAAAATGCACAGATTATTATCCTGTTTGAAATACCAGGGAAGGGTGTTGCAGGAAGAAAGGGAGGACAAAAAGAATGAATACGATTGTTTTAATGGGTAGACTTGCCAGAGATCCAGAAACTAAGCTGACATCTACGCAAAAGGGACAAACCAAAGTATCTAGGTTTCCACTGGTAGTAAAAAGAAATCGCACAAGCAAAGCATTTGTAGTGATGATCACAGCTTATGGAAATAATGCAGAATTTGTGGAGAAATATCTTGAAAAAGGAATTAAGATTGCTCTTTCCGGAGAGTTGGTAATCTCTCAGATCAAAGATGAACAGACTGGAACTGCATCCTATTATACCGAAGTCATTATGGATAATGTAGAGTTTGCAGAAGCCAAAACAAAAAAAGAAGAATCTGACGGATTTCAACCAGCAGAGAAGAGGAAGATTCCATTCGATATACCAGAAGAACTTGAACAAGAAATGCCATTTCGATAGGAGGACAAGATTTATGAGAAAATACTTTTTAGAATTATTTGCAATAGGATTGGTTGATTCAGAAGGAAGAATCAATACAGAACATATGACAAGCGATGCACTTATGACTTCCATGAAAACAATGGAAGAGCTGACAAAAATGAAAATGGATCGTTTAGTTTTGGAAACAACAATGGAGATGATCTTATGTATGTTTGAGTCATGTGACACAGAGGAATTTACAGAAATATTAGGCAAGCTGCTTGGCGGAAAGCAGACTTCTAAAGTGACAGCTCATTTGGAAGCACTGGAGGAATTGTTGACAGAAGAGGAATATAGTAGTTTCCTTGCAGAATATCTTGGTTATTTAACCGTGAATGTAGCAGAGTTTATTAGGAGCACAATCATTGAAAATGGTTTGATGTTACTTGCCGGTTCAGGAGGAGAAGAGGATGGAGAAGAGGATGGAGAAGACGGATTATAAAATCACAGAGTTTCACAATTCGGAGTTTGGTTCCATCCGTATGATTGAAGATGGAGGCAGACTTTTATTTTCTGGAATGGATGTAGCATTTGCTTTGGGATATGCAAAACCAAGAAATGCGATAAATGTTCATTGCAAGGGGGCCCTGAAACGGGGCGTCCTTACATCAGGTGGGGTACAGCCAATGATTTTTATTCCAGAGGGAGATGTATATCGGCTGATTACAAAAAGTCGTTTAAAGTCAGCACAGAATTTTGAGAAGTGGGTATTTGATGAGGTACTTCCGGCTATTAGGAAAACAGGCGGATATTTAGAGACCGATCTTTTAGACAGGGTAAAAGATAACCCGGAACTTCTTTTGGAATTTGCCGAGAGACTTTTGGCAGAAAACAATCGAAATCGAGAATTGCAAAATCGTGTAAAGGATATGCAGCCAAAAGCAGATTATTATGATCATTTCATGATTACAGGAGAATGCACCAATATTCGAACGACGGCAAAAGAGATTGAATTTCCAGAAAGAAAATTTGTGAAACTTCTTTTAAATAGAGGATTTCTATATAGGAGTCCATCCGGCACGCTGTTACCCTATGCGGTGGAGAAGAACAATGATCTGTTTATTGTAAAAGACTATTTTAACAATGGACATCTTGGTTCACAGACATTGGTTACACCAAAAGGAAAAGAATTTTTTAAAGCGTTGTGTGCGGAGGAAGAGTAAAGAATGAAGGAGGTGGTTGCCATGATTACAGATCTGGACAGCAGTTAAATCGCTGAAAGGAGGGAAAATCATGCAGGAAGAGGTAACTCAGAAAACGGTCACGTTCTGCATTCGGACTACCAAAGTAACAGCAGATTTATTGAAAAAGGTTCTTGCTGCTTATCTGCGTCATCAGAAGCAGAAATCGGTAGAGAAGAAAGCGAAGAAGAATCAGCCGAAACAGGGAAAGGTCACGGTAAAAGAGCTGGCAAAACAAAATGCCGGGATGGTCAATATCGAGATCACAAATAAGAATATCAAGTCCTTTGAACGTTATGCCAGAAAATACGGGATCAATTATGCTTTGAAAAAAGATAAGAGTAAAGATCCACCGATGTATCTGGTGTTTTTTAAAGGACGTGATCAGGATGCCCTCAATGCTGCTTTCCGTGAGTTTTCCCAGAAACAGATTCAAAAAGCGAATAAGCCTTCTATTCACAAGCGTCTTGCAACTTACAGAGCAATGATGCCAAAGAAATCGAAGGACAAAGTAAAGAACCGGCATCAGGAGCAGAGCCGATGAAAAAGCAAATCGGTAAAAATCTGATGCAAAAATGGAAGAATAAGATCAGGGTCAGGCTGTCCGCCCTGGATAAAAAGAAACTGGTTCTTACCAATATCCCATATATCTTAACTGCTTTTTATACAAATCGGGCATCATTTCTTTACAGAAACAGTCTGGGAGAAGATATTGGGAACAAGCTATTATATGCGATGGAACATGCAGACAGGATTCTTACTGGATTGCAGCCAAGTTTTAACTGGCGTGATATGCTGACAGGAATTGTAGCAGCTGTCATTCTGAAATTACTGGTATGGCAGAAACAGTCAGATGCAAAGAAACTCCGGAAAGGAATCGAGTATGGTTCAGCCAGATGGGGAAACGCTGAGGATATTAAACCTTATATGTCGGAAGATCCCTGGATGAATATTCCATTAACAGCAACAGAAGCATTGACTATGGAAAGTAGACCTAAACAGCCAAAGTATGCAAGAAATAAAAATATAGTGGTCATTGGCGGCAGTGGTTCCGGAAAAACTCGATTTTTCGTTAAGCCGTCAGTCATGCAGATGAACTGTTCCATGGTCATTACAGATCCGAAAGGCACTCTGATCGAGGAGTGCGGGAAGATGTTAGCAAAGGGACCACCTAAGAAAGATAAGAATGGAAATATTATGAAAGATAAATCAGGAAAAGTGGTACACGAACCATATGTGATTAAGGTTCTGAATACTATCAACTTTTCCAAATCGCTTCATTACAATCCATTTGCTTATATACGGTCTGAAAAAGATATCCTGAAGCTGGTTACAACAATTATTGTTAATACCAAAGGCGAAGGGGAAAAAGCTTCCGAAGATTTTTGGGTGAAAGCAGAGAAGCTGTTGTACACGGCATTGATTGCTTTTATCTGGTATGAAGGAGATGAAGAGGAAAAGAATCTGAATACCCTTCTGGATCTTTTGAATGAAAGCGAAACCCGTGAAGAGGATGAAACTTACCAGAATCCAGTGGATATGATGTTCCAGGAACTGGAAGAAAGAGATCCGCAGCACTTTGCGGTCAGACAGTATAAAAAATACAAAATGGCGGCTGGCAAAACAGCCAAAAGTATTCTTATTTCCTGTGGTGCGAGGCTGGCACCATTTGATATAGCAGAACTTCGTGAGATCATGTCTTATGATGAAATGGAACTGGATAAGATCGGGGACAGGAAGACAGCCTTGTTTTTGATTATGTCCGATACAGATACAACATTTAACTTTGTGATTGCCATGTTACAGTCACAGCTTTTCAATCTGCTTTGTGACAAAGCAGATGATGAATATGGTGGAAGACTGCCAGTTCATGTGCGTGTCATTGCTGATGAGTTTGCCAATATTGGACAAATTCCTCAGTTTGACAAGCTGATTGCAACCATCCGAAGCAGGGAAATCTCTGCTTCTATTATTTTGCAGTCACAGAGTCAGCTAAAGGCAATGTATAAGGATAGTGCAGATACTATTCTGGGTAACTGTGATACCACACTATTTCTTGGAGGAAAAGAGAAAACTACCTTAAAGGAAATGAGCGAGCTTCTGGGTAAGGAAACCATTGACCTGTATAACACTTCGGAAACGAGGAGCAATCAGAAGTCCTTTGGATTGAATTACCAGAAAACAGGCAAACAGCTGATGACAGAAGATGAGATTGCAGTCATGGATGGTGGAAAATGTATCCTGCAGATCCGTGGTGCCAGACCATTTTTCTCGGACAAATATGATATCACGAAACACAAAAACTATCGGCTTCTTGCAGATGAAAACGAGAAGAACCGGTACAAAGTAGAGAAAGAGTTAAATCCGCAGTACACACCGAAATCTGAAGAAGAGGTGGAAGTAATTCATGTAGAACTGTCGGAGTAACCTTGGGAATGAACAGAAAATAATGAGGAAAGGAATAACTGACATTAGGTGCACCGGCTTTTTAGTCGGTGTATTTTCGTTCCCGTAAACACCTGAAAGAAGTCAGTTTTGGTGAATGTATATGGCATTTTTTAGCAGTGCAATTACAACTTTAAAAACTCTTGTAGTCGCAATCGGCGCAGGTCTTGGCGTGTGGGGTGTCGTAAACCTTCTGGAAGGATATGGAAACGACAATCCCGGTGCTAATGCTCATGTGCGGTAAAGTAATAAAAAGATTTAGGTAGCCGCCTTAACTATTCCTAAATAAGATAATATGCACAGTATTTTCTCGTAAATAGAAAATAAATTATTGCATTTTACCAATTATTATGTTAAAATGACAATGTAACAAAGAGCTATGTATTTTTAAGGAAAGGGAGGAACTTATAAATTTAAGAAAATCTATTTTAGCACTTTCAGTAGTAGCTGGAATTGTAGCTGCTCCAATGACTGTATTTGCCGCTCATACTCATAGTTGGGGTTCTCCCCAGTACTATGGATATGAAGATGAAATGCCTGGTATATATGATGACTGGGATAAATGTGCGACACGTCATGTATATAATTACAAACAATGTTTAATTTGTGGAGAAGTAAGCATTTATGAAGTTGAGACGATTGAAATGTCTCACAAATGGGTGAATGGTGCATGTGTATATTGCAACAAAGGTTACGCGAAAGAGATAAATTAACATAGTATCATTACCGGCAAGTTTATAATCAAAAAATAGAAAGCATTGAGAATATTTCATAATTTCTTGAAAGTACTCTCAGTGCTTTCTTTGATAATATGAAAGGAGAAATAAATGCAAAAAAAACAACTTTCTGTATTAGTACTAATTATTTTATGCTTTTTATTAGGATGTAACAGAGAAACACCAAAAGATGAATCTCAACAAAATTATGAAGATGAATCTAATATTTCTAAAACAAATGGAGAAGAACTTGTAAATATAAACAGTGAATTGTTAGGTTCGACTCCTTTTGATATCCAAATCGATAAAACAGCATTGCAGACTAGAAAAGAAACAGAAACAGAAGTTACAATAAAGACAAATTTAACAGACTGGGGTTATACTGTTTCTTCTGAAAAAGGGAAAATATCTGATATAAATAAAAATTCATTCATATATATAGCACCTAAAGATGAGAGGGATGATACTATAAAAATACAATTATCGGACTATGAAAATGGCATATCATATGAATATACAATTCCACTTATTTTTGCGGGAAACAATGAACATTCTTTAGATAAATTCAAGGAAAATCTTTCAAGATTACCTAATAGTTAGTAAAGAGTCGATAGACTAAAGTACCACCATCCTCTTTTATTTCAACTGAATATCCATCCCGCCGCACCGCAGCGGCACATGAAGCAGTAAATCCGAAAAAGATTTGCTGCTTTTTTTGCGTCCATTTTTGGCAAATTTCCAAAAGTTCCGTATTAGACAGTGAAACCAAAAAAGGCTGCCATTTTTTTCAGACAGCGGGCAAAACGCAGCTTCCGAAACGCCTTATTGTCGGGAAAGACCGAGCCGCCGGAAAAGTTCTTGCCGGAAAGTCCGTCCATTCTGCTCTTTTGTGGTTTGTAGGGAGTAAGGGAAAAACGCCAGCCCGCAGCCTTTTATAAAAAAAGCTGGTTATAGATTTTCTGAAAAAGTGGCAGTAGCAAGTGAACGGCAGGCCGGCAGTTTCTTAGAGCAAGATTCTACCGAGGTGCCAAAATTCGCTTATCGCTCATTTTGCCCCTGCGGGAATCTTGTTGGGGAGTGCCTTCCCCAAACCCTGCTTATGCGGCTTGCGCCGCTGAAAAACCCCTCAAAATATTTTTCGGATTTTTCAAAAACAGTTCCGCTTCACACCCTGTTTTTCTCCTATTAGTGAGAGGACACCACGCACAGAAAGGAGGTCAACCACCTATGAAACGATACAACACGCCGCACCGCAGCCGGGTAGTCAAAACACGCATGACCGAGGAAGAATACGCCGAGTTTGCCCAGCGGCTTTCTGCTTACCACATGAGCCAAGCCGAGTTTATCCGGCAAGCCATAACCGGGGCAGCCATACGCCCCATCATAACCGTTTCCCCCATCAATGACGAGCTGCTTGCCGCTGTCGGGAAGCTGACCGCCGAATACGGGAGGATCGGCGGCAACTTAAACCAGATAGCCCGGACGCTGAACGAGTGGCACAGTCCCTATCCGCAGCTTGCCGGGGAGGTACGGGCGGCGGTTTCCGACCTTGCTGCCCTAAAGTTTGAAGTCTTGCAGAAAGTGGGTGACGCTGTTGGCAACATTCAAACATATCAGCTCTAAAAACGCCGACTATGGCGCAGCGGAAGCCTATCTCACATTTGAGCATGACGAGTTTACCATGAAAGCCACCCTTGATGAAAACGGGCGGCTGATACCGAGGGAGGATTACCGCATTTCTTCCCTCAACTGCGGGGGCGAGGATTTCGCTGTTGCCTGTATGCGAGCCAATCTCCGCTATGAGAAAAACCAAAAACGGGAAGATGTGAAAAGCCACCACTATATCATCAGCTTTGACCCACGGGACGGGACAGACAACGGCTTGACCGTAGACCGGGCGCAGGAGCTGGGCGAGCAGTTCTGCAAGGAGCATTTCCCCGGACACCAAGCCCTAATCTGCACCCACCCGGACGGGCATAACCACAGCGGGAATATCCATGTGCATATCGTCATCAACTCCCTGCGGATTTACGAAGTCCCGCTTCTGCCCTACATGGACAGACCAGCCGACACGCTGGAGGGCTGCAAGCACCGCTGCACCAACGCCGCTATGGAATATTTCAAGAGCGAAGTCATGGAAATGTGCCACCGGGAGGGGCTTTACCAAATCGACCTCTTGAACGGCAGCAAGGAACGGATAACCGAACGGGAATACTGGGCGGCAAAGAAAGGGCAGCTTGCCCTTGACAAAGAGAACGCCGCCAGAGAAGCCGCCGGACAGCCGACCAAGCCCACCAAGTTTGAAACGGACAAGGCGAAGCTGCGCCGGACGATACGGCAGGCACTTTCCCAAGCTGGCAGCTTTGACGAGTTTTCTTCCCTTTTGCTGCGGGAGGGTGTGACCGTCAAGGAGAGCCGGGGGCGGCTTTCCTACCTCACGCCGGACAGGACAAAGCCTATCACAGCCCGAAAGCTGGGGGACGATTTTGACAAGGCTGCTGTCCTTGCCCTGCTCACGCAGAACGCCCACAGAGCTGCCGAACAGACCAAAGCCATACCCGAATACCCTGCCGCAGTTAAAAAGCCGTTACAAGGGGAAAAAGCTGCAAAAACCACCCCGGCAGACAACACCTTGCAGCGCATGGTTGACCGGGAAGCCAAGCGAGCCGAGGGCAAGGGCGTGGGCTATGACCGCTGGGCGGCAAAGCACAACCTAAAGCAAATGGCAGCTACCGTTACCGCCTATCAGCAGTACGGCTTTTCCTCCCCGGAGGAACTGGACGAAGCCTGTTCTGCCGCCTATGCCGCCATGCAGGAAAGCCTTGCGTGGTTGAAGCAGGTGGAAAAGACGCTGAACGGGAAAAAGGAGCTGCAACGGCAGGTGCTTGCCTATTCCAAGACCCGCCCTGTCCGGGACGGGCTGAAACAGCAGAAAAACGCCAAAGCAAAAGCAGCCTACCGTCAGAAGCATGAAAGTGACTTTATCATAGCAGACGCAGCCGCCCGCTATTTCAGGGAGAACGGCATTTCCAAGCTGCCGAGCTATAAATCCCTGCAAGCAGAGATTGAAAGCCTTATCAAAGAGAAAAACAGCGGCTACAACGATTACCGGGCAAAACGGGAGGAGTACCGCCGCTTGCAGACTGTCAAGGGCAATATCGACCAGATTTTACGCCGGAGCGAGCCGCAGCGCAGAAAGGAGCAGAGCCATGAACGGTAATATCCCCCGCATGGACTACCGCCAGTACCGGGCAGCCCGCCGCCTTGTGCATGAGTGCTGCAACTATGACAGCGGGAACTGCCTGCTGTTGGAGGACGGCGAGCCTTGCGTGTGTGTACAGAGTATCAGCTATTCGCTGCTCTGCCGCTGGTTTACCGCCGCTGTCCTGCCCCTTGATGAAGCACTGGAAGCCGCCCTCTTGCGCCGGGGAAGCCGGAAACGCTGCGCTGTCTGCGGGGCGTTCTTCTTCCCAAAATCCAACCGGGGGAAATACTGCCCGGACTGCGCCGGACGCATGAAGCGGATAAACGCCGCCAAACGGAAGCGGAAACAAAGGGAGAAATGTCACGCTTTAGGGCATTTCAAACCCGCATAAATCAAGGCTTTTTTGGAGGGTGTCAAAGGGTGCGTGATACATTTATCCTTTTCCCTTAAAAACGCCCCCTAAAAGCGTAACAGAACCCACAGACAGACACCACAAGGAGGTGAACCCTATCGCTGATTATATGACCGCAGGAACGGAGCTGCCCGCTTACCTGCCTTACCCCCGTTTCCTGCTGGAAACAGACCTATCCCACACCGCAAGAGAGTTATATGCGCTGCTGTTAGACCGTTCCACCCTTTCGCAGAAGAACGGCTGGCAGGACAGCGAGGGACGGACATACATTGTCTACCCCATAGCAGAGATAGCGGAAATGCTGGATAAAGGCTGCACCACCATAAAGGGCGCACTGAACGAACTGGACGCTGCCGGGCTGCTGGAACGCAGACGGACGGGCTTTTCTGCCGCCAACCGTCTGTATGTGAAAGTGCCGCCTATCCCAGTGGTACAGTTTTCCGACCAACTGACGGACGGAAAACCGCCCCTCATAAGGGCGGGAAACCGACCAACTGACAGCCGGAAAACTGACCTTATGACGGTCGGAAAACCGTCCCCTAACCAAACTAATATAAACAACCTAATAGAGAGCCAAACAAAAGGAGCGAGTGAGGGGCAGCCCCCCGCCGCTTATGGCAGATATAAAAATGTATTTCTTTCTGACACAGAACTTTTGGAGCTGGAACAGGACTTCCCCGGCAAGTGGGAGTATTACCTTGACCGCCTTTCCTGCCACATCGCTTCCACCGGGAAGCAGTACCAGAGCCATGCAGCCACCATTTACAAGTGGGCGCAGGAGGACGCTGCCAAAGAGAAGCCAAAGAAAGGCATACCGGACTATTCATTCAAGGAGGGAGAAAGCCTATGACCGATACAATCCACAACACCATACTGCCTATGACCGACACCACAGCCGAGCCGGAGGATTACACCGGGGAGGACGGGCTTTTATACTGCGGCAAATGCCGGAAACCCAAAGAAGCCTATTTCCCGGAGGGCAAGACCTTTTTCGGGCGTGACCGCCACCCGTCAGAGTGCGACTGCCAGCGGGCAGCCCGTAAGGAACGGGAAGCCGCCGAGAAGCGGCGCAGCCACCTTGAAACGGTGGAACGGCTGAAACGGCAGGGCTTTACAGACAAGACCATGCAGGACTGGACATTTGCCAACGATAACGGCAGCTGCCCGCAGATGAAGAACGCCGCCGGATATGTGGCACGCTGGGAACAGATAAAGGACGGGAACTACGGGCTGCTCTTGTGGGGCAGGGTAGGCACTGGGAAAAGCTATTTTGCCGGGTGTATTGCAAACGCCCTCATGGAGCAGGAAGTCCCGGTGTGCATGACAAACTTTGCAGCAATATTAAACGACCTTGCCGCCAGCTTTGCGGGCAGGAACGAATATATTTCCCGCCTTTGCAGCTTCCCCCTGCTCATCATTGACGATTTTGGAATGGAGCGTGGCACAGAATACGGTCTGGAACAGGTCTACAATGTGATTGACAGCCGCTACCGGAGCAGGAAGCCGCTGATTGTGACGACCAACCTCACGCTGGAGGAATTGCAGCACCCGGAGGACACCGCCCACGCCCGGATTTATGACCGCCTGCTTGAAATGTGTTCCCCTCTCTGCTTTACCGGGGAGAATTTGAGGAAAGCCGCCGCACAGGGAAAAATGGAACAGCTGAAACGGCTGCTTGCCGGAAAGGAGATTTGCCTATGACCGACACCCAGAGAAACAAACGCCCTGCCCGCCGCCCGGACTGCGTGACCGAAACGAGGATAGGCAACACAATCCTTGTGGTGTCTGGCTTTTTCAAGGAGGGGGCGACCGACACCGCCGCTGACAAGATGATGAAAGTGCTGGAAGCAGAAGCCGCCGCCGGATATTTGACCTGTGATAAGCCTGATTGAAAAACCGTCATTTTTACCGACCGTAAAGAAGCAGATTTGACGCTTTTGCCGCTATACAGACAGCCGCCCCATGTGGTACAATCAAGGTACGGAATAGTGGGGCTGGCTGTCGGAAACGGAGGAATTTATGTTAAGACAGACCACCCAGCAACTCATTACCGCCCTTTACCCAAGACTGTCCCATGAGGACGAGCTGCAAGGCGAGAGCAATTCCATTTCCAACCAAAAGAGGATTTTGGAAACCTATGCCAAACAGAATGGATTTTCTAATCTGCGCTGGTACACCGACGACGGTTATTCCGGTGCGAACTTTCAAAGACCCGGATTTCAAGCCATGCTTGCAGACATTGAAGCAGGGAAAGTCGGGACAGTTATCGTCAAGGATATGTCGAGGTTAGGGCGAAACTACTTACAGGTGGGAATGTACACAGAAATGATTTTCCCACAGAAAGGTGTCCGCTTCATCGCTATCAATGACGGAGTGGACAGCGCACAGGGGGAAAATGATTTTGCCCCGCTGCGGAACATTTTTAACGAATGGCTGGTGAGAGATACGAGCAAGAAAATCAAGGCAGTAAAACGCTCTAAGGGCATGAGCGGAAAGCCCATCACAAGCAAGCCCGTCTATGGCTACCTCATGGACGAGGACGAAAACTTTATCATTGACGAGGAAGCCGCCCCGGTGGTACGGCAGATTTACAGCCTTTGCCTTGCCGGGAACGGTCCGACCAAGATAGCCCGTATGCTGACCGAGCAGCAAATCCCCACGCCGGGGACGCTGGAATACCGCAGGACGGGCAGCACCCGCCGCTACCACCCCGGCTATGAGTGCAAGTGGGCGACCAATACCGTGGTTCATCTGCTGGAAAACCGGGAATATACGGGCTGTCTGGTAAACTTTAAGACCGAGAAGCCGTCCTACAAGCTGAAACACAGCATAGAAAATCCCCCGGAAAAGCAGGCGGTTTTTGAGAACCACCATGAGCCTATCATTGACCGGGAAACGTGGGAACGGGTGCAGGAGTTACGCAAGCAGCGCAAACGCCCCAACCGTTATGACGAAGTGGGCTTGTTCTCCGGCATACTCTTTTGTGCCGACTGCGGCAGCGTCATGTACCAGCAGCGATACCAGACGGACAAGCGCAAGCAGGACTGTTATATCTGCGGAAGCTACAAGAAACGCACCGCCGACTGCACAGCGCACTTTATCCGCACTGACCTCTTGACCGCTGGCGTACTCTCCAATCTGCGGAAAGTTACCAGCTATGCGGCAAAGCATGAAGCCCGGTTTATGAAGCTTTTAATCGAGCAGAATGAGGACGGGGACAGACGCAGGAACGCCGCCAAGAAAAAGGAGCTGGAAGCCGCCGAGAAACGCATAGCCGAGTTATCTGCTATCTTCAAGCGGCTGTATGAGGACAGCGTAACCGGGCGCATATCGGACGAGCGTTTCACAGAGCTGTCGGCAGACTATGAAGCCGAGCAGAAAGAACTGAAAGAACGTGCCGCCAGACTGCGGGAAGAACTTTCCAAAGCGCAGGAAGCCACCGCAAACGCTGAAAAGTTTATGAATGTGGTACGCAGGCACACTACCATTGAAGAACTTACCCCTACTCTGCTGCGGGAGTTTGTGGAGAAAATCGTTGTCCATGAAAGCGTTGCCCTTGACGGGAAACGCCGGGGCAAGTTACGCAGACAGGAAATCGAAATCTATTATTCTTTTGTCGGCAAGGTAGAACTGCCCGACACCTAACCGCCCGACCTATCCGACATACCTCATGTGCCGGATAGGAACGGCAAAATTTTTTACACTTCTATTACTTCTTTATCACACATAAGCAAAGAGCCAGGGCATCAAACAGCTGATGGCTGGTGCCGGAATCATGCTGCTGGGAACTACCCTGATTCCACAGCTGGCAACATTGTTCTCTTAAGAGGAGTGGTAGATGAACACCATCATTGAGAGAATTACGGAAGCGATAAAGGATATCCTGATCGGGCTTATCAAGTCCTGTTTGGATAACATGTTCACGTCTGTCAATGAGCAGGTGGGAACCATAGCCGGGCAGGTGGGACAGACACCGCAGGGATGGAATGCCGGAATCTTCAATCTGATCCAGAACATTTCCCAAACGGTGATTGTCCCCATTGCGGGACTGATCATCACATTTGTCCTGTGCTATGAACTGATTACGATGGTAACGCAGAAAAACAATTTCCATGAATTTGAGACTTACAACATTTTCCTCTGGATCTTTAAGGCGTATGTAGCCATTTATCTGGTGACGAATACGTTCAATATCACGATGGCGGTCTTTGACGTTGGCCAGCATGTGGTCAACAATGCCGCCGGAGTAATTTCCGGAAACACAGCAGTGGACGCATCGGAAGCAATCACAAGGATTGTGGATGCACTGGAAGATATGGAACTGGGGGATTTGTTCTTGTTATCCATGGAAACGCTGCTGATCAGTATTACCATGCGGATTCTGTCGATCATTATAACCGTTATTTTATACGGAAGAATGATAGAGATTTACCTTTATACTTCCATAGCACCAATTCCGTTTGCCACCATGACCAATAAGGAATGGGGCAATATCGGAAACAACTATTTAAAAGGCTTGTTCGCACTGGCATTTCAGGGATTCTTCATGATGGTCTGTGTGGGAATTTATGCAGTTTTAGTAAATGCAATGACCATATCCAGTGACCTTCATGCAGCAATGTTTTCAGTAGCGGCTTATACCGTGATTCTTGCATTTTCATTATTCAAGACCGGAAGCCTTAGCAAATCAATATTCAATGCCCACTAACGGGCAGGAAAGGAGCACATACATGGCGTATGTACCAGTACCCAAAGACCTTACAAAGGTCAAAACAAAAGTAGCGTTAAATCTGACAAAGCGGCAGCTGATTTTCTTTTCACTTGCCGCAGTTGCGGGAATTCCGTTTTATCTGTTCATGAGAAAACCAATCGGTTCCAGTATCGCAGCCATCCTGATGGTAACGATCATGCTTCCGTTTTTCTTCATGGCAATGTATGAAAAAGACGGTCTTCCCTTTGAAAAAGTGGTGGCAAATATCATTCGACAGAAGTTTATCTGTCCGGCAGTAAGACCATATAAGACAGAAAATTTTTATCAGGAGATTTCCACCCTTGTAAAAAAGGAGGGTGTGCCGGATGGCAAAAAAGACAAAGCAGGAGGCTCAGCAGGAGCGTCTGTCCCTGGTGGAAAAAAGAAACCGTCAGGAAAGAAGAAACAAAAAAAGCAGAAAAGAAAGAGAACAGGAAAAGCGTAGGAAGAAGCAGGAACGGGACCGCAGGAAACAGAAAAATATTCCTACAACTGCGCAGCAGAGTATTCCGTATATTCGGATGCTGCAGGATGGTATTTGCCAGGTGACAAAGAACTTTTTCTCCAAGACGATTCAGTTTTATGACATCAACTATCAGCTTGCTTTAAATGAGGATAAGACCACGATATTTGAGAATTACTGTGATTTCTTAAATTACTTTGATTCTTCCATCAGTGTGCAGCTGTCCTTTATCAATCAGCAGGTGGATGTGGCAGAATTTGAGAAAAGCATTGACATTCCTGATCAGAACGATGACTTCAATGCCATTCGTGATGAGTACCGTACTATGTTGAAAAATCAGCTTTCAAAAGGAAATAATGGTCTGGTGAAGACAAAGTATATCACTTTTGGAATCGAAGCAGAAAGCCTGAAGGTGGCAAGACCAAGGCTTGAAAGAATCGAAACAGATATCTTAAACAACTTTAAGGTCCTGGGAGCACAGGCACATTCACTAAATGGTCTGGAAAGGCTGGAGATTCTATATCATGTGTTCAACCAGGATCGGATTGAACCATTTAAGTTCCAGTATAAGATGCTGCCGGAAACCGGATTAAAGACCAAAGATTTTATTGCACCGACTTCCTTTAACTTTTCCAAGAATCAGACATTTATGATGGGAAGAACGATGGGGAGTGTGAGTTACCTGCAGATTCTTGCACCGGAGCTGACAGACCGGATGCTTGCAGACTTCCTGGATGTGGATGACAGCATCAATGTCAACATTCATATCCAGTCCATTGATCAGAGTTCAGCAATCAAAATGATCAAGAGCAAGATTTCAGATCTGGATAAGATGAAGATTGAAGAGCAGAAACGGGCGGTACGTTCCGGTTATGATATGGACGTGCTTCCATCAGACCTTGTAACCTATGGAGAAGAGGCGAAGAACCTGTTGGAAGATCTGCAGTCCAGAAATGAGAGAATGTTCCTTGTGACATTTCTGGTAATGAATACCGCAAAGAAGCGTCAGAAGCTGGATAATAATATTTTCCAGGTGCAGGGAATTGCACAGAAATATAACTGTTCTTTAAAACAACTGAATTATCAGCAGGAAGCAGCACTCATGTCCTGTATTCCACTGGGAGTCAATCGAATTGAAATTCAGAGAGGGCTTACCACATCTTCAACAGCGATCTTCGTGCCATTTACGACACAGGAACTGTTTCAGGAAGGGGAAGCTCTTTATTATGGATTAAATGCATTATCCAACAACATGATCATGGTTGATCGGAAACGTCTGAAGAACCCGAATGGACTGATTCTTGGTACACCTGGTTCCGGTAAGTCCTTCTCAGCAAAGAGGGAAATTACAAACTGCTTCCTGATTACGGAAGACGATATCATTGTCTGTGATCCAGAAGCCGAATATTCGGCACTTGTGCAGGCACTGCATGGGCAGGTAGTTCGGGTTTCGCCAGTATCTGACCAGTATATCAATCCAATGGATCTGAACCTGAACTATTCCGAGGAAGATAATCCACTGTCACTGAAAGCAGATTTTATTCTGTCTTTGTGTGAGCTGATTGTTGGAGGAAAGAATGGACTGGAGCCGGTAGAAAAGACCATCATTGACCGCTGTGTACGGTTAGTATATCAGGAATATCTTGCCGATCCAGTGCCGGAGAAGATGCCAATCCTGGAGGATTTATATAACCTTCTGAGAAAACAGGAAGAGCCGGAAGCACAGCGACTGGCCACTTCGTTGGAAATCTATGTTACAGGTTCTCTGAATGTATTTAATCATCAGACAAACGTGGATATCAATAACCGCATTGTCTGTTTTGATATCAAGGAGCTTGGTAAGCAGTTGAAAAAGATCGGGATGCTTGTAATCCAGGATCAGGTCTGGAACAGGGTAACGATGAACCGTTCTGCCCATAAGTCCACCAGATACTATGTGGATGAGTTCCATCTTCTCTTAAAAGAGGAACAGACTGCAGCTTATAGTGTGGAGATCTGGAAGCGATTCCGTAAATGGGGTGGTATTCCAACTGGCATCACTCAGAATATTAAGGATTTGCTGTCTTCCAGGGAAATCGAGAATATATTTGAAAATTCAGATTTTATTTATATGCTGAACCAGGCTTCCGGAGACAGGCAGATTCTGGCAAAACAGCTGAATATCTCACCAACCCAGCTGTCCTATGTAACCAACAGTAATGAGGGTGAAGGACTTCTGTTTTATGGAAATGTCATTATCCCATTTGTAGACAGATTCCCGAAGAATTCCCTCTATAAAATCATGACAACCCGCTTGGAGGAGACTTCTGAAGCAGGTTAAAACAAAGGAGAAAACAATGTTACGAGCAATTTCATATGTATTAACTTTTAGTGGCGGTGCTGTTTTTGGCATCGCTTTTCTCTGTTTATTACAGGCAGGGAAAGGGTATCCGAAGAAGGAGGAGTAATCAGTGGCAGAACAGAGAATGAAAGTCAGGGACAAGAAAGTCCAGAAGATGACCAAGGATGGTCTGGTGGAAGAAAACCTGACAGATAAATCTTCTGTTCGTGTCAGTAACCGTGTCGGTGATGTGCAGATGGGAAGAAAACAGGGGGAAAAAGAAGAAAACCTTGTGGATAAGTCTCCCCGCCAGTCTGAACGGAGTGGGAAAAATATTCGACCCTCTGTGCAAAAATCCAGAGATGCACCGGAACTGATACGGACAGAGAAGCAAAGTGAGGATTTTGGACAGAGTAGTAAACAGCAAAATAGAAAAAGAATCCGTGCTGAAGTCGGAAAAGAATCCAGACTTGCAGAAGAATCCGAAGCCGGACAGTCAGGGAGACTGAAAGAAAAACGTGCTGATCTATCAGAAAACAGAGGAGACAGCCGGAGAAATCAGACAGGTGGCAGCAAAAAGCCAAAACAAAAACAACGTTTGAAGTTTGCTTATGAGGAAACTGGTGCTTCTGTGAAAAATGACAAAGATATGGAGAAATTGAACCAGATGGATACGGATGGAGTCAATTTCCGCCATCAGAAACAGAAAGAAAAAGCCAAAAAGTTTTCTTATGAAGAAGCAAGAAAGAAAAAGGAAGCAAAGCAGCATTCCAAGAAAGCACAGGTCTATCAGGCAAATGAAGGAGAAACTCCTGGAAAGAAAAAATCCCGTTTGAAGTTTGGTGAAGGGGAATCTGTGAAAACAGAAAAAACTTCTGTTGTCAAGAAAGCAGGAAGTGCAACTTCCGTAGCATTGCACCGTGAGATCAGCAAAAATGAAGACGATAATGCGGCGGTAGAAGGTGCCCATAAGTTAGAAGAAAGCGGCGAAGGTGTTTACCGGCTGGAACAGAGAAGTGCCAGACGCAGGAAACAGTGGGCATCCAGAAAAAGAAGCAGACTTGAAAGACAGGAAGAGAAACAGGCACAGGCTGCATCCCATCAGGAGCAGAAGAAGCTGAAAAAACAGATTCAGAAGCAACAGATCAAATGGGATTATGCCAAAGCGAAGCGAAGTGAACAGACAGTAGGAACAGCTACAAAAGGTACGATTGATTATATTAAGAAGATTGGCGGTAAGGTCACCAACTTCTTTAAAGAAAATCGGAAGGTGTATATCAGTGTAGCAGTTCTGATCGGATTGATGTTTCTGATCATAACGAATGTCACGTCATGTTCTGCAGTGTTTTTACAAAATGTAATCACTTACACAGGGACCAGTTATCTGTCATCGGATCAGGCAATCCGGGAAGCGGAATTGTATTATACACAGCTGGAAGCTAATCTGCAGGAGCGGATCAACAACATGGAATCTGAAGAACCGGGACATGAGGAATACCGATATAACATCGGACCTATTGAGCATGATCCGTTTATCCTGATCAGTTATCTGTCAGCAAAGTATGAAGAATTTACCTTTGAACAGGTAAAGCCAGAACTGGATGCTCTTTTTGCATTGCAGTATCGGTTAGAAACAGAAGCAGTCAATGAGACTGTGACAGAGACAGCAACTGTAAGAGTTGGAGAATCTTTGGGACAGGTTGTGACCAGTGGGTATTGTAACTGCCCAATTTGTTGTGGTATTTGGAGCGGAGGACCGACTGCCAGTGGAGCATATCCAACTGCCAATCATACCTTAGCGGTAGATGCTTCCAATCCGTTTGTACCAATGGGAACAAAGGTAGTTATGAATGGTGTCGAATATACTGTAGAAGATACCGGAGCTTTCGCAAGATACGGTGTACAGTTTGATGTCTATTATGACAGTCATGCGGCAGCATCTGCACATGGACATCAAACATGGGAATGTTATCTGGCAGATGATAATGGAAGCAATGAAGTGGAAGTGACCAGGACAAGAGATGTAGATGTGCTGAATGTCACCTTAAATAGTGGAAACCTGATGTCAATCTGTCAGGACAGGTTGGGATTTTTCCAGAAAGAACTGTTCAGTGCCTACAACGATACAAAAGGCAACTTGCAGATGTTTGCAACACCGGTTGATTTTAACTGGTATTCCAGTGTGACCAGCTATTATGGATACAGGATTCATCCAATATCAGGAGCAAATCAGCTTCATAATGGTATGGATATCGGAGCACCGGAAGGGACAAAAGTAATGGCAGGGCTGACCGGAACGGTTACAACTTCTGCTTATAACGACAGCTATGGCAATTATGTTGTGATCAAGGACAGTAAAGGCTATGAACTGCGGTATGCACATTTAAGCAGCCGGAGTGTATCTGCAGGAGCATCCGTCACGAAAGGTGATGAGATAGGGCTTGTAGGAAATACTGGAAATTCTACAGGAAGCCATCTTCACATTGAACTTCTGAAAAATGGAGAGCGGTTAAACCCGATCTTTTATCTGGAAACAGGAGAAGGGGCAGGATTTGGCGGCAATGAATATACCAGTGAAGCAGCACAGCGTTTGTTAAATGAAGCAGCGAGATATCTTGGGACACCGTATGTGTGGGGTGGATATTCGCCAAGTGGATTTGACTGTTCTGGATTCGTAAGTTACTGCCTGACACATTCAGGTGTAAGGAATACAGGAAGATTAACGGCACAGGGATTGTATGACATTTGTACGCCGGTATCTCAGTCAGAAGCACAGCCAGGAGATCTGATCTTCTTTACAGGTACTTACGATGCAGGAGTTCCGGTAACGCATATCGGAATCTATGTGGGCAATGGTCAGATGATCCATTGTGGGCATCCGGTGCAGTATACGTCCATCAACTCTCCATACTGGCAGAGTCATTTCTATGGATTCGGACGATGGTAAGGAAAAGGGCGGTGTAACAGCCGTCCGGAAAGGAGAAGCGATGAAAAGTCTTGAAAAAGCAACGGCAGATTATGAGAAAGCCAAGGAAAAAATGGAAGCATCCAAAGCCAGATATGAAGCAGATTTAAAGCGTTTCAAGGCTGCGGAGATAGCAAAAACAGAAGCGGAAAATCTGGAAATTGTAAAAATTATCCGTGCAATGGATATGAGCATTCCAGAGCTGGAAGCTTTCAAAAAGAGAATGAAAAATGAACTGCCCGGCAGGGTAGAAATACAGAAGGAGGAAACAAGGTCTGATGATGAATTTAGAGAAGATGAAACAGAAGAAATCTAAAAATAGCGTGAAAAAAGGATTGCTTGCGGCAACAACGATTCTTTGCTTGACATCGCCTATGTTGCAGACACAGAGTGTGTTAGCGGCAGAGAATACAGCACCCGCAATTACGATTGAAAAGCCAGATGGCTGGAGACAGGGGGAAACGGCAGTCGCAATTACTGTGGATGCCAGTCATATGCCAGAAGGATTTTCTATCACAAAAATTGAAGCGAAAGCTGGGAAAGACGGAAGCTGGCAGGATGTGACAGGGAATGGAAGTATTTCCATTACTGGTAATCAGACGGTCTATGTGCGTGTGACAGATGGTGAGGGGAAGGTCTATGAGCAGAATCGCTCTATTAAGTGTTATGACACAGAAAAGCCTACGCTTTCTGCATCTCTGACAGATGGTGTACTGACGATTCAGGGAAATGATACCGTTTCCGGCATTACTTCTGTGACAGTTAATGGCACCACTTATACAGATCTGAAGGATGGAATGCTGAGAGTGCAACTGACACAGAAAGATTTTACAACAAAACAGATTGAAATCACGGTAACGGATGGTGCCGGAAATACTTCTGAAAAGTATGTGTTGCAGAATCCTTATTATGAATGGGCAAAGAAGCAGGCAGAGAAACAGAAAACTTCAGGTGACAGCAATGGTGCGATGGCAACCACGACCAGTGCAGATGCAACTGGGACTGAGAAAACAACGACTTCACCACTTCCGCAGGATGCACAGGCTTCTGAGCCAACAGATGCAAAAGGAACTGTGGATGATCGGACAGTGACAGGTATTGAGGAACAGCTTAATAAAGAAGGCGAGACAGCAGATTCTGTTACCAAAACAGCTACGGAAGGCACAAAAGAGTTTTATACCATTTCAACTAAGAGTGGTAAGATTTTTTATCTGATCATCGACAATTCAAAATCTCAGGATAATGTGTATTTCCTTACCGAAGTCAGTGAGAAAGACCTGATGAACTTCACACTTTCTGATTCTGTGACACTTCCGGAAGTAGATATTGTTTATGCAGAACCAGAGAAACAGGCTGAAGAAGAAAAGCCGGAAACGACAGAGACAGATGAGAAAGATAAGGTAGAGGATGAAATTCAGATGCCAGAAGACAAAAGTTTGGCAGGGACTTATCTACTGATCGGATTGGTTGCTGTTGGAGCTGCGGCAGGTGGTTATTACTTGAAAGTCTACAAACCGAAACATGAATATGATGATGAAGATGAGATGGAAGAGGATGAAAATGAATCCGAAGATTCAGAGTCAGAAAAACGGGAAGTAGACGATGCAGATGAGCAGGAAGAACAGGAAAATGCAGGGACAGAAGTTTTGAAAGATGAAGATTTCAATGATGAGGTACTAGAAGATGAAGAAGAGGAGCAGGAGTAAATGAAATTAGTGATTGCAGAAAAGCCATCGGTTGCGATGGCACTGGCTTCCGTGCTTGGAGCCAGAACAAGAAAAGATGGCTACGTGGAGGGAAACGGTTATATCGTTTCCTGGTGCGTAGGACATCTAGTTGGATTATGTGATGCATCGGAATACGATGAAAAATATAAAAAATGGAGATATGATGATCTGCCGATTGTGCCAGAATGTTGGAAACATAAGGTATTGGAAGGTACGAAAAAGCAGTTTGGAATCTTAAAGAAACTTATGAGAGATTCCAAAGTAGATGAAGTGATCTGTGCCACTGATGCAGGACGTGAAGGTGAGCTGATCTTCCGTCTGGTGTATGAGCAGGCAGGATGTAAAAAGCCGATGAAGCGACTCTGGATCTCTTCCATGGAAGAACAGGCAATTAAAGATGGATTTGCGTCATTAAAAGACGGTTCGTGTTATGACAGTCTCTATCAGTCAGCTCTTTGCAGGGCAAAGGCTGACTGGCTGGTGGGAATCAATGCGAGCCGTCTTTTTTCTGTTCTGTATAACCAGAATCTGAAAGTTGGAAGAGTACAGACACCAACACTTGCCATGATCGTGGATCGAAATCAGAAGATCAAGGAATTTACCAAAGAGAAATATTATATGGCTCATATCAAATTTGACGATATGGATGCGGTCACAGAGAATTTTCAGAAAAAAGAAGATGCAGATAAAGTGGCTGCAGAGTGTCAGGAGCGCATGTGCGAAGTGGAGAAGGATGATGTGAAAGAGAAAACGGTCCGCCCTCCGAAGCTTTATGATCTGACCACCCTGCAGAGGGAAGCTAACAGAATGTTTGGCTATACCGCACAGCAGACATTGGATGCTGTGCAGGAGATGTATGAGCAGAAGCTTGTCACTTATCCGAGAACAGACAGCCAGTATCTGACAGATGAGATGGGAGAAAGTACAGAAACTCTGATTCAGATGTTATTTGGGAAAATGCCTTATGCTGAAGGTCTGGAATATCAACCGGACGTGAGTAAGGTATTAAATTCAAAGAAAGTATCCGATCACCATGCGATTATCCCAACCATGGAAGTAGCCAAAGCAGATATTGGTGAACTGAAAGAACGAAGCCGCAAGATTTTGTATTTGATCAGTGCCAGGGTTCTGACAGCAACTGCAGATCCTTATATTTATGAGAGTCATAAATGTCAGATTACCTGCAATTATCATACGTTTTATCTCAATGCAAAGAAAACAAAACAGGAAGGGTTCAAGACAATTGAGAAAAAACTGAAACAGTTCTTTGGAATCATTGCAGAAAAAGAAGAGCCGGAGTTGGATATCTGGGCAGGCAAGCATTATGGTCCCTGTGATTCTTTTGTATCGGAGCATTTTACACAGCCACCGAAACAGTACACAGAAGATACCCTGCTTTCTGCGATGGAACGTGCAGGGAATGAAGAGCTGACCGAAGATACAGAAAAGAAAGGACTTGGTACTCCTGCAACAAGGGCAGCAATCATTGAAAAACTGATTCAGTCTGGCTTTGTGAAAAGGGAAAAGAAAAATCTGGTGCCGACAGATGATGGAAATGTGCTGATTACGGTTCTACCGGATGAGATTAAATCTCCGAAGATGACCGCAGAGTGGGAAATGGCATTGAATCATATTGCCCAGAATACAGAGACAGCAGATGAATTCCTAAATGGGATTACAGAGCTGATGCAGGAACTGGTTGCCAGGTATCAGGGGATTTCAGAAGAGAAGAAAAATCAGTTTCAGGGAAAGGCAAAAGGAGAAGTCATTGGCAAATGTCCCCGCTGTGGAGCAGATGTCAGGGAAGGAAAAGTAAATTTTTACTGTTCTGACCGGAAATGTGCTTTTACCTTATGGAAAAATGATAAATTTCTTGCAAGCCAGGGAAAAAAGATGGATAAGGTGGCAGCAAAGAAGTTCCTGTCTAAAGGAAAAATCCATTATAAGGATCTGGTATCAAGAAAAACAGGGAGACAGTATGAAGCAACTGTGGAGATGGTCGATCCCGGAGAGGGAAATGTACAGTTCAATCTTATTTTTCCACAACGATAAGTAGTGTATTGCAGGCAGTCTAAGGACTGTCTGTTTTAATACAAATATATGAAAGAGAGGACCTTAGCATGAAGAAAAAAGGTAATTTTAGAAAAGTAGTATCTGGCTTGCTGGCAGGCATGACAATGCTTAGTACAGTGCTGTCTCCGATGACGGCATATGCAGCGGAGATCCAGCCAGAGGAAAAACCTCCACTTTATGAGGAAGTGAAAGACCTTCTGGATGAAGATGAGGTGGTGACTGCCAAAGATTATGAAATTGAAACAGGCAGTGTATTTGATGTGAAATCAGATTACACGGGACTGGAAATCAAGGATGATAACAAGGTCAAAGTCACATTTGAGGAAGCAAAGAATGACAAGGATGAGGATTTTACGACAGATCATGCGGACACTTACAAAGCGGTCTATTATGTGGAACCGGTAAATCAAGAGCATCCGAAGTACCAGATCAGCCGAAAACTGATTGTGCGTGAGAAAGCAACAGAAGCTCAGACTGAAACTGCAGGGAGTGAAGCAGTGACCGAATCAGAAACCGCTGGCAGTGAACAGCAGACAGAGGAAGCGGAGGATTCAGAAGCAGACTCGGAGATTACCGATATTGACGCTGATGAATTTGATGATTTAGTAGAGCAGGCACAGAATCAGGATACCTATGATGAAGAATCAGGGTTAGAGCTTCATGATGTTTTGGAACAGGCAGGAGACGAAGGTGTGGATCTTGATGCTATGGAAGAGGGAGAGATTGCAACATTTGAAGCAGTTTCAGCTTATTCAGCAAGAAGTACACAGCAGGTAACAATTGAAAAAGGACCACTGTATAGATATGCAGATTATAATCTTGGAACCTATCTGACAGAGCCGTACTATATCAGCTACGGAAACGTCAGAGCAATTGCGTATTGTGTACAGCCAGCTAAGCCAGGACCTGGATCTGGAAATTATACAATTACAAAGATTGGAGACAATCAGGCGTTAGCAAAAGTGTGTTATTACGGCACAGATGCCGCAGGGAGCGAAAGCTTTTTTGCGAATAAACACACGGATTTTTCAGAAGGAAAAAGATTCATCATCATTCACATGGCTGCATCATATGCCAACGGAAGCAGTGATGCATTTTACGGAACCAATGCTACAGGAGAGGCTTTGGCAAAAGAACTCTATAATTATTGTGTGAATAAGCCGGAAATACCAGATGTAGCGATGTCATTTTCAAAGCCGGATGTAAAAGCTTATGTAGATAGAAATGTTCAGAGAACGGAGAACATTAAGTTCAACGCATCTTCCCAGCAGAAAATCACAATGGACTTACCAAAAGGAGTAAAGCTCCATAATGTATCTACTGGAACCGTAAGTGCGGCAGGTGCAAGCGTAACAATTGGAGGAGGAACCACGTTTTATCTCTCAGCTCCTCTGACACAGACAAGAGATGTAAGTGATACTTTTTCTGCAAAAATGAAGGGAAGTATTACAAAAGATTATTCAGCATATAAATTGACTACGAATGCAAGTGTTCAGGATCTGGCATTTGTATTTGGAGAAGGTGTTGCTGATGAAAAATATGTAAGCTTAAAGGTGTCATGGATTGAACAGGCTACGATCGAAATCGTAAAGAAAGACGATACAGCGAATGTCAATCTTGCAGGTGCAGTATTTGGCGTTTACAGCGATGAGGCTTGTACAAAGCTGATCACTCAGATGCCTGCAACAGATAAGAATGGAAAATCCTCTGTTACGATTATCAAGACACAGGATACCGTTTATCTGAAAGAAATCACAGCACCACAGGGATATGTAGTAAATGCAACGGCAACAAATGTAAAACTGGTAGCAAGTAAGACCTCAGCTGTAACCGTGGAAAATAAGGAGCAGCTTGCAGAGCTTACTGTTTATAAAGAAGGTCAGGTGCTTACCGGAGCAGAAGTCAGTGAGAGTGGAACCGTATTCCATTATGAGAACCGCAGACAAAAAAATGCTGTTTACAACGTGTATGCCGGAGCAGATATTGTGACTGCGTATGGTACAAAAGTGTACAGCAAAGGTGATCTGGTGAAAGAAAATCTGACAACAGGTGAGAATGGCTCTGTTACCCTGAAGAATCTCCATCTAGGAACTTATGTGGTAAAAGAAGCAAAAGCACCGGACAACTTCTATAATGGCGGCGAAGAAAAGACAGTGACGCTGACTTATGCCGGACAGAATAAAGAAGTTGTATTTGCGGATGTCACCTTCAACAATGAGCGTCAGAAAGCAGAAGTCACTGTAGTAAAACAGGATAAAGATACAAAGAAACCGCTGGAAGGTGGTATTTTCGCCCTGTATGCGGCAGACGATATCAAAAATGCAGATGGTGTAGTTGTTGTAAAGAAAGGCACCCTGATTGAGAAAGCCACTACCGGTGAGGATGGAAAGGCAAAATTCACAGCAGATCTGCCTATCAATCATTCCTATTCCGTAAAAGAAGACCAGGCACCAGAAGGCTATGTAAGAAATACAGAAGACGTGTATACGTTCAAGTTCTCTTACACCAATGATAAAGAAGCAACCGTATCTTTCGCCCATACCTTCAGCAATGACCGTGTGACAGCAAAAATCAATTTATTCAAAGTTGATAAAGAAACAGGAAAAGCCGTTCCGCAGGGCGATGCAACACTGAAAGGTGCAGTCTACGGATTATATGCCCGTGAAGATATCGTGCATCCGGATGGAGCAACCGGTGTGATTTATAAAGCAGGGGAACAGGTGGCTTCTCTTACAACGGATGAAAAAGGACAGGCTTCTGTAGATGGCTTATATCTTGGCAAATATTACGTCAAGGAGATCACACCACCGACCGGATACCTGGCAGATACAGAAGAACATGATCTTGAATGTAGTTATGAAGGTGATATGACTGCAGAAGTAAAAAGAGAATGCATTTCCAGTGAACAGGTGATCAAGCAGCCGTTCCAGATTATCAAAGCAGCCAACAATGGAAAGACCGATGCAGATCTGTTATCCGGAGCCGGATTTACAGTTTATCTGAAATCTTCCCTTACAAAGAAAGCAGATGGAAGCTATGATTTTGATTCTGCTAAACCAGTAGTGAGTGGAGAAAACGGAGCTACTGAGATTTTTACAGATGAAAAAGGTTATGCCTGCAGTATTCCATTACCATTTGGAAGCTATATTGTCCGTGAAACAACAACACCACACAATTACAAGCCAGTCGATGATTTTGAAGTGAATATCACAGAGAACCATCCGAATGAGCCACAGATCTGGCGTGTGCTTCTGGACAAAGAGTTCAAGGCAAAATTGAAAATTGTGAAAAAAGACGATGAAACAAAGAAATCCGTCCTGATTGCAGGAACAGAATTTAAGGTATATGACCTGGATAACAAAAAATACGTGGAGCAGGTAACTACTTATCCTGTGACAACCACACACAAGTCCTATTTTACAGACAGTCAGGGTTATCTGATCATGCCAAAGAACCTGAAAATCGGACATTACCGGATTGAGGAAGTCAACGCACCGGAAGGGTACACAATCAACAAGAATTATATGGAGATTGCTGTTGATGCAAACACTGCTTATCAGATGGATTCAGAAAGCGGCGATGCCATTATCACAGTTGATTACGAGAATCATCCGGTAAAAGGAAAGCTGACGATCTATAAAAAAGGTGAGATGCTGAGTGGATTCAAAAAGGATTTTGTTTATGAAGAAAAATATCTGAAAGGTGCAGAGTTTAACGTCTATGCAGCGGAAAATATCTACACACCGGATTATCAGAAAGATGAAAATGGAAACAGACAGCTGATTTATGCAAAAGATGCTCTGGTAACAACGGTAACGACCGGGGAAGACGGAAAAGCAGTTGCAGATAACCTGCCGCTTGGTTCTTACTATGTGGTAGAAAAAACAGCACCGGAAGGATTTGTTCTGAACCATGACAGATCGGATGTAGCATTTGTCTATGCAGATCAGGATACACCTGTGATCGAACAGGAAGTGACTGTTGGTGATGACAGACAGAAAGTTGCAATCCAGGTAGAAAAACAGGATGCAGAAAACGGAGCAACGGTAGAAGGTGCAGTCTTTGGCATTTATAACAAAGATGATATCAAAGCAGAAGGCAAAGTCATTGTCAACGCTGATACCCTGTTACAGGAAATGACTTCTGATAAAGATGGAATTGCTTCCTGTACGCTGGATCTGCCACTCGGACAGTATTATGTAAAAGAGTTAAAGGCACCGGCAGGATTCGTTTCTTCCGATGAAGTTCTGAATCTGGATGCTTCTTATCAGGGACAGGACGTGAAGACAGTAAAACTGAAAACAGTGAAGAAGAATCAGCCGACAACGGTTGAAATTACAAAATCAGATGTGACAACAGGTGTGGAACTGGATGGAGCAAAACTCACCGTTCTTGATAGAGAGGGGAATGTCGTAGATCAGTGGACTTCTGTAAAAGACCAGCCACATGTGATTAAACGACTGACCGTTGGGGAGGAATATACCCTTCGTGAAGAAATCGCACCGTATGGATATCTGAAAGCAACGGATGTGAAGTTCACACTGGAAGATACCGCAGAGATTCAGAAGGTAGAGATGAAAGATGAAGTGCCGACAGGACTTTTAATCATCAACAAAAATGGAGAATTTTTGGATAAAGTGACACTTCTGGACAATGTAAAAGGCACTGTGGAGCATCTCTTCGAATATGTAACCGGAAGCCTTACAGATGTGACTTTCGATGTATTTGCTGCGGAAGATATCAAAGCGGCAGATGGTGTCAGCAAAGATTATTACAAAGCAGATGAAAAAGTAGGAACTATTACTACAGATTCCAATGGTATTGCACAGATGGATAATCTCCCGGCAGGCAAATACTATGTGAAAGAAGTTAAAACTGCCCATGGCTATGTATTGGATGGAGAACCGAGATATGTTGATCTTTCCTACCGTGATCAGGACACACCGGTAATCACTTATGATGAAAAATGGCAGAATACCCGTCAGAAAGTAAAGGTTACTGTTCTGAAGAAAGAAAAAGATACAGACCGTGTTCTTGCAGGCGGCGTCTTCGGCCTTTATACCAGTGAAGATATCAAAAATGTAAACGGAGATGTGTTGCTTGAGAAAGATTCCCTCATCGAGCAGAAAGCAACCGATGAGAAAGGACAGATCACTTTTGCGGCAGATCTTCCAGTAGATGGAAAATATTATGTAAAAGAGAACAGTGCACCGGACGGATTTGTGACAACGGAAGAAGTGCAGGAGTTTACCTTTGAATATGCCGGAGAAGATCAGGCAGAAGTAAGCTATGATTTTACGTTTGAAAATCAGCCGACCACAGTGGAACTGACAAAAACAGACCTGACCACAGGCAAAGAACTTCCAGGTGCACACCTGAAAGTGACGGATGCAGATGGAAATGTTGTGGATGAATGGACTTCTACAGAAGGATCTCATGTGATCAAAGAACTTGTTGTAGGTAATGAGTATACCATGACGGAAACAAAACCGGCAGACGGATATGTTACTGCAGAGAGCATTACCTTTACGGTTGAGAATACAGCTGAGATTCAGAAGCATGAGATGAAAGATGATGTGACCAAGGTTCAGATCAGCAAGACAGATATCACAGGAGATACAGAGATTCCTGGTGCAAAACTAACGATTCTTGATAAGGACGATCAGGTAGTAGAGAGCTGGACTTCCACAGAGGAGGCACACTATATTGAAAAACTGCCAATTGGTAGATACACCTTACGAGAGGAACAGGCACCAAAAGGATATCTTCTGACATCGGATGTGACATTTGAGGTGAAGGATACTGGAGAAATCCAGAAAGTGGTTATGAAAGATGATACTGCCAAGGGAAAAGTCATTCTCAATAAGACAGATAAATCATCTGGGGAACCGCTGAAAGGAGTAGAATTTGAATTCCGTGACAGCAAAGGAAAGGTCCTGGAAACCTTAAAAACAGATGCTGCCGGTCATGCCGAGAGTAAGCTGTATGAGATTGCCGCATTCAAGAACGGCAAATATGATACAGCAATCAAGTATTATCTGGTGGAGACAAAAACACTGGATGGATACACACTGGATCAGACCAAGCATGAAGTGACATTTGCCTACGCAGACGACAGTACGCCGGTTGTAGAAGTTACTTTCAATCTGACAAATGAGAAACCGGAAGTTCCGGAAACACCAAGCACACCAGATGTGCCGCAGTCCCATGAAGAGACGAAGGTATCAGATGCACCGAAGACAGGAGATAACACAAATATCTGGCTGCCGATTCTGCTTCTGCTTATCTCTACCGGAGGCATGGCAGGACTTTATATCAGCAGAAAGAAAATCAGAAAACAGTAATCCTCAGTAAAGGGGGCCCTGAATCAGGGCTCCCTTTAAAATACAAAAATTCACAGAAAGGGACAGAAAAATATGATGAAAACAATGGAAAAGAGACAGGAAGCAAGAAAGAACCAGGAGAGAACTTTAAAAAGAATGATGGCTTATCAGAAAAAAGCCGAGCAGATGGTCAGCAGGAAAAGAATGAACCATCACATGATCAGAAAGGGGTAAAAGCGTATGATGAACAGAAAAGAATTTTATGAATATGTCAAAGATAATGTAAAAGACTATTTGCCGGATTCATATCAGAATGGAGAAATCCGTATTGAAGAAGTTGCAAAAAATAATGGATTAAGGTTGACTGGCATTTCAATTCCACAGGGTGATCAAAGAGCTGTGCCGATGGTATATCTGGATTCTCTTTATATGGAATATGTCAATGGAAAAAATCTGGATTCCTGTGTGGGTGATGTGGCAGATATGCGTATTGAAGTGCAGGACAAAGCGGCATTTATCAATATGGGTCTTCCGGATATTTTGGATTATGAAAAAATGAAGGACAAATTACAGGTGAGAATCTGTGACCGGGAATGGAATGAAGAACGCCTGGCTGATAAAGTTGTTACCGAACATGGAGATTTTGCAGCATATTACGCAGTGAATGTGGAAGAAAACGAGGGAGGAATTGGTAGTATTCCGGTTACTGTCAATCTTATGAATGAATGGGGTGTGACAGCAGAACAAATCCAGGCAGATGCAGTGGCGGCAGACAGAAATCGTGGTGTTGTTTTGATGGACATGAATGAAATGATAAAATCCATGATTTTTGGTGAAGAAGCAGAAAATCTTTTGAATGAAAAACTGAATGTTGAAGCAATGGAAAATCCAATGTTCTGTCTTTCAAATGCACAAAAAATGAATGGTGCATCACTGTTACTGCAGGAAGATATTCGTAAGCAGATCGGTGAATGCCTGGGAAGTGATTATTTTGTTCTTCCCTCTTCAATTCATGAGGTGCTGATTCTTCCTGATAACGGAATGTTTGAAGTACCGGAATTAAATGCCATGGTACAGGAAGTCAATGAGACGCAGGTAGAGAGGCAGGAACAGCTTTCGGATAAGGTTCAGTTCTGTGATGGAAAGACAGCAGTTATGGAAAATGCCGAACGCAGGGAAGCACGTCTGGAGAAAGAAAAAGCAGCAGAAAAAGCAACTGGGAGGACAGAAGCAAAAGGTGGAATCCATGGAAAACTGGAGAAAGCCAAGGCGGAGATCAAAGCAAAAGGGACAGATACAATCCCAAAGAATAGGGCGAAAGACCTTGCCTCAGTATTATAACGAGAAATAACGATGATTTTGAGGGGACTGTGTGAGCAGTCCCTAATTTTATGAAGATGGAGGAGAAAAGAATATGGACTGGTGTTTATATGGTGATGATAAAAGAAAGGAAATGGATAGAGATTTAAAACCGGAATATCTTTTGGATGACTTACGGAGATATCAGGATGTATTTGGTGAAGAATTTGGTGTAAAAGAGCTTCTTATGCTGGAGGATATCCGGGTAAAGGCTATGATTGCCGGAGCACTTGCAGATATGCCGGAATTTCTTATTGATCAGATTGGAAAAGCAAGTAACAGTAGTAATTTTCCTTCTATGACAAGGGCAATGGAACGGATTGCCGATGTTGTAGAAGAAAAGTGGGAAGAAGAAAGGGAGTAACAGATGGCAAATAAATTATATGCAATGGAACTTCTGACGGAGGAAGTGGCAAAGGATGTTGCTGCCAATCCGCAGGAATGGATGCGGTTTCTAAATACTGCATCCAGGCTGTACCGGTACACTTTTCCGGAACAGCTCTTGATCTATGCACAGCGTCCGGGAGCAACAGCCGTGGCATCCATGGAAATCTGGAACCAGAAGATGTACCGATGGATTAAAAAGGGTTCTAAAGGAATTGCCCTGATAGATAACACATCCGGACCAAAAACGAAACTCCGATATGTTTTTGATGTGCAGGATACTTATAAGGTAAAAAATCTGGGCAGAGATCCGCAGTTATGGAATCTTAATCCAGAAGGAGAACAACTGGTGGCAGATTATCTGCAGGAGCGGCTGGCACTGGAAGCAACAGAGGGAGGATTAGCAGAGGTTCTTCACCAGGCGGCAGAAGAAAGTGTGCAGGCCTGGTTGCCGGATGCTTTCGACGAACTGCAAATGGATGTAGCCGGCACTTTTCTGGAAGATCTGGATGAACAGAATCAGAAAGTGGAGTTCCGGGAACTGATGACAAACAGTGTCTGGTATGTGTTACTGAACCGATGCGGACTGGATGTGCAGGAATATCTTGATGCAGAGGATTTTCGTCATATTACAGATTTTAACCAGTTAAAGGTTATTGGACACCTTGGAAGTTCTGTGAATGAGATCAGCAGACCGGTATTGATGCAGATTGGACGATATGTGTTGAATGACTTGGAAAAAGATCTGAAAACGGTTGCAAAAGAAAAAGAAGTAGCTTATAATGAATTTAACACGTTAATTCGTGAAAGCAAAACAAGGAACACAGAAGATAGAGGAGAAAATAAGGAGGAAACAGAGCATGAGAGAGATCACTTACAGCCAGAATGGAGAGTACCAGATTCCGGATATCAGTCTGGAGGAGACGAGAGGAACGATCGGGAAGTACGGATTGATGAGGAAAGAGTATCTGAGAAACCACAAAGTAGCCAGATTCAACATTCTGACCTTACAGAACCGTCTGGACAGTCATCTGATGGAAATCGACAGCCAGGCAAGGCAGAGAGTAGACAACCTGATGTCAGAACTTCTGGAGAAAAACCCGGCACCGGACAAAATGGCAGACGGGATGGCATGGACCAGACACATGAACCAGATCAAAGCACAGGCAGAGGAACTGGTAATTCAGGAGATTATTTACAATTAAGTCTGTTCCCGACAGAAGAGGAACAGTTAGGAGAAATAAGGAAAGCGGCAGCTGCATTAGAACAGCCAGCCGCTTTTCTTATTTCTGATGAAGTAGTAGATGATATTCTCCGCACGGGAAGTGGACAGAAAAATACACTGTTTCATATTACGGCAAGACTGATTGAAGGTCTGGATAATGAAGAAATGCAGAACTTCCTGAAGGAGGAATATGAAACAGGTGGAAAAGGATTTACCATAGATGGACAGAAAATCAGTATCTGGTATGACAATGATGGTATCCGTATCCGACGGGGAGATTCCGCCAGAAGAAACTTTGATCGCATGGTTACGTGGGAAGAAGCGGCGGACAGAATCCGGGATATGTATGAGGATAGAAGTTACGTGGATAATCTGATTTCCAATAACGCCATTGAACAGGAGCAGGAAGAAATGACCAATCTTCTTGCACTCCATTTTCGGGATACCAGCAGAAACCGGGAGGAGCAGCAATCATATTCGGATTGGCAGGATGTCGTGCGGGAAGCTTGGACAGATTCAGCGGAAGCAGATGCAATTGCCCATCGCTTTGAATGGCTGCAGAAAGATATGGATGAGAATCCAGAAGATTATCGCAGGTGGGAGATTCAGCATAATCCGGAATATTTCCAGCGTTTTCAGGATCTCCAGAGGGAGCGTTCCTGGGTAGACCAGAAATTTACGGTCGAACGTCCGGCCCTTTCCTTTATCACACAGGATGAGATAGATGCAGTCCTTAGAAGAGGCGGGATCACTGCCGGAGGACGGAATCGGATCTATGAGTATTTCATGGAACATCACGATATAAAGGATGCAGCTGAGTTTCTGAAAAATGAGTATGGTACAGGTGGAGCAGCACCTGGGATACCGGGAGCGTATGAATCCGATGCTTCCCATGATGCGAAAGGATTAAAACTTGCGAAAGGGAAGATTGGCAGTCCAGATGTAGAAGTTCTATTAAAGTGGAATAAGGTTGCAGAACGTGTCCGTCAGCTGATTCGCACCGATGATTTCTTATCACCGGAAGAACTGGAAAAGTATGAAGAACGGCAGGAAGCACAGAGACAGGCGGATCTGGAAGGAGCTCAGCAGGCTTTGGAAGTGGAGCAGGAAGGCTCTGATCAGCAGGAAATACGAGAGGAAAATCAGGAACCGTCGGAAGTTGAGACACAACCGGAAGCAGTAGAAGATGCAGAAAAAAAGGAAGATATAACACCAGAACAGTCTGATATTCCAGCAACAAACTTCCATATCACAGATGATGAACTGGGACAGGGAACACCAAAGGAAAAGTTCCGTGCTAATATCATGGCAATCCAGCTTTTAAAGAAATGCGAGGAAGAAAACCGCAATGCCACACCAGACGAACAGGAGATTTTATCCCGATATGTAGGCTGGGGAGGTCTTGCTGATGCTTTCGATGAAACAAAATCCGCATGGGAGACGGAATATCTGGAATTAAAGACAGTCCTTACACCGGAAGAATATGCAGCAGCCAGAGCTTCTACCTTAAATGCCCATTACACACAGCCAATCGTGATTGAAAGTATGTATCAGGCGTTGGAAAATCTGGGATTTACAAAAGGAAATATCCTGGAGCCATCCATGGGTGTTGGTAACTTCTTTGGAATGCTTCCTGAGAAGCTGAACCAGTCAAAACTCTATGGTGTGGAACTGGACAGTATCAGCGGTAGAATTGCAAAACTGCTTTACCCAGATGCCAATATCCAGATTAAAGGTTTTGAGAAGACAGATTATCCGAATGATTTCTTCGATGTGGCAATCGGAAATGTGCCATTTGGAGCTTATAAAGTGAATGACAGGCAATATGACCGCTATAATTTTATGATTCACGATTATTTTCTGGCAAAGACAATCGACCAGTTGCGTCCGGGTGGTGTGGCAGCTTTGATCACAACAAAAGGAACCATGGATAAAGCATCACCGGAAGTCCGAAAGTATCTGGCAGAACGTGCCGATCTCCTTGGAGCCATCCGCCTGCCGAACACAGCATTCAAAGCAAATGCAGGAACGGAAGTCAGTGCAGATATTTTATTCTTCCAGAAGCGTGACAGCATGACAAAAGAGATGCCGGAGTGGGTGAATCTTGGAAGTGATGCCAATGGAATTACGGTCAATCAGTATTTTGCAGACCATCCGGAAATGATTCTGGGTGAGATGAAAGAGGTATCCGGTCCGTATGGTATGGAAACAACCTGTATGCCGATAGAAGGTGCTGATCTTGAAGTCCAGCTTGCAGAAGCTGTCAGGAATATTCATGGAAATATGGCACCTGCAGTTGATGTGGATGCAGAACTGGATGATGTACCAGAGAGTATCCCGGCAGATCCGAATGTTCGTAATTACAGTTATGCGGTTGTAGATGATCAGGTATATTACCGTGTTAACTCTCTGATGAATCAGGTAAAGATGCCTGCCGCTACTGCAGAACGTGTAAAAGGTATGGTGGAGATCCGAGACACGGTGCGTGAACTGATTGCCATGCAGATGGAAGAATCCGTAACAGATGAAGAAATTCACAAACAGCAGGAGAAATTGAATCAAGTATATGATGCTTACACAGCAAAGTATGGAGTCATCGGAAGTAATGCAAACAAGCGGGCGTTTTCTGATGACGCTTCTTATTGTCTGTTGTGTTCTCTGGAAGACCTGAACGAAGATGGAACATTGAAGCGAAAAGCAGACATGTTTACGAAACGAACCATCAAAAAGGCAGTGGCGGTAACCAGTGTGGAAACTGCGACAGAAGCCTTAGCATTATCATTGAATGAAAGAGCAAAGGTGGATCTGTCCTATATGGCACAGCTGACAGGAAAGACAGAAGAAAAAATCACGGAGGAACTGGTTGGAGTTATATTTAAGAACCCACTGACAGACCAGTGGGAGAGTGGAGATGAGTATTTATCTGGAAATGTCAGGGAGAAGTTAAACACAGCAAGAACCTTTGCAGAGAATCACCCGGAATTCACACCGAATGTCCGTGCATTGGAAGCAGTTCAGCCAAGAGAACTGGAAGCATCTGAAATCGAAGTAAGGATTGGAGCAACCTGGATTGAACCATCGGATTATCAGGACTTTATGAGGGAACTGCTTCATACTCCGTGGTATCTTGCACAGAAGGAGATACAGGTAAAATATTCTGAGGTGAATGGTGAGTGGCGGATTACCGGGAAAAATGCAGACAGTCCAAGAAATGCGTTTGCCTATGCAACGTATGGAACCGAGAGGGCAAATGCTTACCGGATTCTGGAAGATACACTGAATCTGAAAGATGTTCGTATCTATGATAAGAGTGTCAATGAAAATGGGGATGAGATTCGTGTCCTCAATAAAAAAGAAACTATGCTGGCATCACAGAAACAGGATGCCATGAAAGCAGCATTTAAGGATTGGATTTTCAAAGATCAACAGAGACGTGAAAGACTGGTAAGAGTTTATAATGAACGGTTTAACAGTATCCGTCCCCGTGAATACGATGGCAGTCATCTGACTTTCCCAGGAATGAACCCGGAAATTGAACTTCGCCCACATCAGAAAAATGCTGTCGCACATCAGCTTTACGGGGATAATGTGCTTCTGGCTCATGTAGTAGGAGCTGGGAAGACCTACGAGATGGTAGCGGCTGCAATGGAGAGCAAACGTCTGGGATTATCACAAAAGAATCTATTTGTCGTGCCGAACCATCTGACAGAGCAGTGGGGAGCCGAGTTCCTGCAGTTATATCCGGGAGCCAATATCCTGGTGGCAACCAAGAAAGATTTTGAACCGGCGAACCGGAAAAAGTTCTGTGCCAGAATCGCTATGGGAAACTATGATGCGATTATCATCGGTCATTCCCAGTTTGAGCGTATCCCAATCTCTGATGAGAGGCAGGAAGCCATGCTGCGGAAGCAGATTGACGATCTGGAAATCGCAATCCAGAGTGCAAGATATGAGCAGGATGGCGGCCGCTATACGGTAAAGCAGATTGAAAAGACCAGAAAAACGCTGATGACAAGACTGGAGAAGCTGAATCAGAAAGAGAAAAAGGATAATGTAGTTACCTTTGAAGAACTGGGAGTGGATCATCTGTATGTAGACGAGGCACACAGTTATAAAAATGCGTTCCTTTATACAAAAATGAGAAATGTAGCCGGAATTGCCCAGAACGAAGCACAGAAATCAGCAGATATGTTTAATAAATGTCAGTATCTGGATGAGATTACCGGTGGAAAAGGCATTACCTTTGCAACGGGCACACCGATCAGCAACAGCATGACGGAACTTTATGTCATGCAGAGATATCTGCAGAACAGCAAATTACAGAATATGGGCTTGGGATTATTTGATTCCTGGGCATCCACGTTTGGAGAGGTTGTGACCAGCATTGAACTTGCACCGGAAGGAACCGGATACCGAGCAAAATCCAGATTCGCCAGATTCTATAATATCCCGGAACTGATGAATATGTTCAAGGAGATTGCAGATATCAAGACTTCGGATCAGTTGAATCTTCCAGTACCGGAAGCGGAATACGAAACTGTAGTATTGAAACCAACAGAACAGCAGAAAGAAATCGTAGCAAGCCTAGGAGAGCGTGCGGAAGTGGTAAGAAACGGTGGCGTAGATGCTAGTGTAGACAATATGCTGAAAATTACCAATGACGGAAGAAAACTGGCACTGGATCAGCGATTGGTCAATGAACTATTGCCAGACGATCCGGGCAGTAAAGTGTCGGTCTGTGCAGAAAAAAGCTATGAAATCTGGAAAGATACAGTTGTACAGAAATCGGCGCAGATCATTTTTTGTGACTTGAGCACACCGAAAGGCGATGGCAGTTTCAATGTTTACGATGACTTGAAACAGAAGCTGATGGCGAAAGGTGTACCGGAAAAAGAAATTGCATTCATTCATGATGCAAATACCGAAGCAAAGAAGACGGAGCTGTTTGGAAAAGTAAAATCTGGGCAGGTTCGTTTTTTGATTGGTTCAACAGCAAAGATGGGTGCCGGTACCAACGTGCAGGATCGTCTGATTGCTCTGCATCATCTGGATATTGGCTGGAAACCGTCTGATCTGGAGCAGAGGGAAGGACGTATCATCCGGCAGGGAAATCACAATAAAAAGGTTCATATCTTTCGGTATGTGACAGAATCCACCTTCGACAGCTACATGTGGCAGTTGATCGAAAATAAACAGAAGTTCATCTCCCAGATTATGACGAGCAAAGCACCGGTCAGAAGCTGCGAAGATGTGGACGAAGCGGCACTGTCCTATGCAGAGGTTAAGGCACTGGCAACTGGAAATCCGGCAGTAAAAGAAAAGATGGCACTGGACGTGGATGTGGCAAAACTGAAACTTTTAAAAGCCAATCACATGAATAACCAGTACCGTCTGGAAGATGATATTGCAAGAAATTTTCCACAGCAGATTGCAAAATTGACCGAGACTATTGATAGCTACAAAGCGGATATTGCCCATTATCAGGAGCATAAAATCACAGATCCAGAACAGTTTTCCATGGAGATCAGCGGCAAAGTATTTACAGAAAAGAAAGAAGCAGGAGCGGCACTACTGGCAGTCTGCAAGGACATGAAAGCAGTCGATGCAGCAATGGATATCGGAAACTATCAGGGATTCAACATGAGAATCCAGTTCGACAGCTGGAGTAAGGAGTTTATCCTGTCTGTGAAGCATGAATCGGTATCGAAAGTTCATCTGGGAGCAGATGCCCTGGGAAATATCACCCGTATCAATAATCTTTTGGAAAGCTATCCGGAGAAACTGGCAGAAGCGGAGCAACGATTGGAAACGGTACAGGAGCAGCTTACAAATGCCAAAGAGGAAGTTGGAAAGCCATTCACAAAAGAAGAGGAACTGAACCAGAAACTGGAGCGACTGTCAGAACTAAATGCCCTTCTTAATATGGATGAACGGGAAGACACAGAAGCAGAGCAGTCAGAATCGAAAGAGAAAGAAGAACGACCGGCACGTGGTTCTATCCATGAGAAATTGCAGATTTATAAAGAAAAAAGCCAGCGGGAAAGCGAGAATGGCAGGGAAGATAGAAAAAGGGACTTCGGTCTGGAATAAGAAAACAGGAAAGATGGCATAATTTGGTAGAAAGAATGTTCTGCCGGTTATGCCACTTTTGGGAATACAGGAGGAACTTATATGGCGAGAAACATGATAACAGGAATAGAAACGCAGAAAATGCAGGAATATACACAGGAACAAATAGACCGTGCAGAACACATGGGAATAGCAATTCCAGCGGACGTAAAAGAACAGATTTTTGAATATGCAAATCTGGTTGGCGAAGAAGAGAAAGTAAGGACGCTGGTAAGAAATCTGGCAGATGCAGTCAATCGGTCAGATGAAGATAGAGTAGAGGAACTTCTGGATGATGCCCAAATGGATATTCAGGACTTACCAGATCCAACCATAGGCAAGCTGGAACTTCGGGATTATGGATATACAGCAGAGGATATGGTGCCGCTTAGAAAAGCAGCAGCCCTGGATTATCACAGAATGGGTTCTAAAATCTATTGCCTGGGTAGTGATGGCAGCAAGGGAGAGTATGCAAGTAAAGAAATGATACAGGCACATGAAGGGCTGTTTGGCATGGAATCACAGATGTGGGAACGGATAAGGGATCAGGATCTGGATTATGCAGATGAAGATTTTGGAGCATTTCAGGAGCCGATGAATGTGATTGGACAGGAAGAAGCTCTGAAATTATATGATGCCGGAGCAGATATCTATCTGATTACCAATTTTTCATCACCAATCTATGTTACAGAGCGAATGGAGATTGAACGAGGTCCGGAGCATTATCAGATGTCTACAGAAGAACTGGAACGATTCCGCAATTTGGAATGGGAGATGCAGAAATATCCGCAGATTCAGTCTTTGAAAGAGGCAAATCTGCTATTAGGGACAAGACGAACATTCGGTATTTATCAAATAAGAGATGGTTTGCCAGGTGAAAACTATGCGTTTATGAATATGAGCTTCATTGAAAGTCACGGGATGCAGATTAAAAAAGAAGACTATGAACTGGTCTATGTGGGAGAATTATTTGGAAATATGTCGCTAGATGATATATTTGAACGATTCAACATCGACAGACCAGAAGACTTTCGAGGACATTCCCTGTCTGTCAGTGATATCGTAGTTCTGAATGAGGGGGGAAAGGTAACCGCTCATTTTGTAGACAGTATCAGTTTTGAACAGCTAGATTCTTTCCTGAATCTGGAAGAACAGGTTCTTAGTGAACTGGCATATGAGGTAGGAGAACGTTACTTTGCTATTCAGAGAACAGAAGGAGGATATGATTATTCCTTTTACGATGAAGATTTCCGCCTGATGGATGGTGGCGTCTATGAAAATGGTGAAATTTCTATTGAAGAAGCGGCAGAGGAACTTTTGGAAGACGAAGGATGGACTGGAGAACGCATCCGTGGGGATTATGATCAGTTGATGAAAAAGGTAGAAGAAATGGATGAGGTTGTAATGGCAGAGATTCAGAAAAGCCAGGGCGAATATAAGCCATTGGCAAAGGTAGAAGAACTGGAAGAGGCAAATTATAACATGATTGATAATGTCCTCAATAATATGCCACCGAAGAAAGAACCGTATCTGGAATACTTTGCCGCAGAATGTGATGAGTTCCATGATATGGGAGCTTATGAAAAAAGTACCGATGTTAATCAGATTGCTGCGGTTTATGAAAAATATAGGGAGAATCCTGAGAATGCCTATCGAGTATGCAGTATGGGGATTATCTATCGTGATCCGGAAGACAGTTACTATGATGATGCTGAATTTGCAATCGTAAAAGGAAATACAGTACTTGGAAATCTGATGGACGATGTTCGATTTTATGGAGAACTTGCACTGATACGGGAAGGGATTGAGAAAATTCATGATGCATTGCCGGACTATAAGTATGTACCAATGCGGGATGTTCGGGAAGCAATGTATCCAGAGAAGATGACCACAGAACAGTTGGCAGAGGCATTGGATGAGATTGCAGAAGCTTTTGATCCGTATGAGTATCGAGATAATGTGGAGACGGGAGAAAATACGGTACAAGAGGTGATGTTGGATTTGCAGAGTGGCAATACACATTCTTATATTTCTTATCTGAAGGATATTGTAGACGAAGAATGTGACCAGTCTGTGCGTGCAGGTGTATTGATTGAAAGACTGAAAGTCTATGAGCCGGAGTTTCCAAAGAATCTGGAACCAATGGTGTATGTAAACTATTGTGAAGAAAGTGCTCTCATGAATCCAAGATGTCAGAAGTTATCCGAGCTGGATGCAAAAACAGCAGAAATGGATAAAGAATGGTATGCAAAACGTGATTCGAAGACAGAGGAACCTACAAAAATCACAAAGATATATGTGACTGTATATTATGCGGAAAAAGGTGAACAGATGCTGCATCATTTCAAGAAGTCAATAGATATTGGAAATGGACATGGCGGTATTGTGAGTCAGTTGAAGTATGATAATGAAATGAAGCTTACAGATGAGTATTGGATCAATTACCAGAAAGGTAAAGGAAGTGAAGAGTTCCAAAAATATATGGAAGATCTGACAGACATGCAGAATCATGTGCTTCCGTATCTGCAGAGCTTTTGCAATCTGGAAGAAAAAGGTGTGAAAGAGAGACGAGAACAGCAGATAACGGAAAGAAATGAAGGAAGAGCAGATGAGCGGGGAACAAGTACCGAAGCGAATGCAGTGGTCAAGGATGCAGGAAAAGCAGATAGGAAACAGGTACAACAGAAGCAGGCGGTAGTTGGAAAAGATAAGAAATTATCCATTCATGAACGGCTTGAGATTAATAAGAGGATTATTCAAGAAAAGCAGGGAAAAGATAAGCCGGAGAGAGGGGCTGATCGGGGTGTGAGATAAGTATAATATTATAATTCTAATGAAGGATGTAGGGAGTCAATCCCTGCATCCTTTTTTAATGCGTAAATATGGATTGAACGTTATAATGAAAGCAGATTGGAGATGTTTTTCTTCTAACCACACCAATTAGGAAAAGAGTATCTGTAGCAGATAAATTCAAAAGGTTTGTGAATAAATTAAAAAAGATATTCAATATTTGAAAAAAGATATGTGATATTTGTAAATGCGAATTGTACAAGGAGTTTTTTGTGTGATAAAATAATTTTGATATTGATTGCACATTAAACGGAGGAAAAGAGGATGGCAATTAGTTATAATGGATTATGGAAACAGTTAATTGACCACGGAATGAAAAAAGGAGATTTGTGTGCCAAGACTGGTCTTAGCTCCAGTACAATAGCAAAGATGACAAACTGCGAGTCGGTGAAACTATCTGTTTTGGAAAAAATCTGCAAAGAGTTGGATTGTAACTTTGGAGATTTGATTGACTATGTACCAGATAACAAAGAAAAGTAAATTACCTTATGGAGGAAAATGTAAATGGCTACGAGAAGTGCAAAAATAGATCAGAAAGCAGACCTAATATGGGCAATAGCAGATAAGCTTACCGGTGTATATAAACCACATGAATATGGAGATGTTATATTACCACTTACAGTAATCAGACGTTTTGACTGTATTCTCTCAGATACGAAGGATGCGGTATTACAGAAATACGATGAAGTAAAGAATCTTCCAATGAAAGATATTTTACTTCGTAAGGCTTCAAAAAAGGATTTTTACAATACAAGTAAATATACATTTGAAAGACTTATGGATGATCCTGACCACATTGAGGAGAATTTTAGAGAGTATCTGAATAAATTTTCAGCAAATGTGCGGGATATTCTGGAAAAATTTAAGTTTGATGGACACATCACAACGATGGCAAATAAGGGGATTCTGTATATTGTTTTAAAGGAATATACAACAGACAGAGGAAATCTTCATCCGAATGAAATCTCTAACCTTGAAATGGGATATATTTTTGAAGAAATTATAAGAAGATTCTCTGAGTCTCATAATGAAGATGCAGGACAGCATTACACTCCAAGAGAAGTTATCCAACTTATGGTTAATATTCTCTTCTATGATGATAATGACATCCTTTCTGGCAATAATGTGGCAAAGACAATTTATGATCCTGCCTGTGGAACCGGAGGTATGCTTTCTGTAGCAGAGGAATATTTACATAGTCTGAATGCATCTACAGAGCTTGTATCGTTCGGTCAGGAAATCAATGACCAGACATTTGCAATCTGTAAGGCTGATATGCTGATTAAGGGTAACAATGCTGATTATATCAAGGACGGAAACACATTATCGGATGACCAGTTTGCAGGCAGTACCTTTGACTATATCCTTTCAAATCCGCCGTTTGGACGTGAATGGAAGAATGAAAAGGCAAAAGTAGAGGAAGAGGCTAAGCTTGGCTTTGGAGGAAGATTTGGAGCAGGACTTCCGGCTGCAAGCGATGGACAGATGCTTTTCCTTATGACAGCAATATCAAAAATGAAAGATATTGATAAGGGTGGAAGTAGAATTGCAATCATTCATAATGGTTCACCACTCTTTACAGGAGATGCAGGAAGCGGACCTTCTGAAATCAGAAGACATATCCTTGAAAATGATTTGCTTGAGGCAATCATTGCTTTACCGAATGATATTTTCTACAACACAGGAATTGCAACCTATATCTGGGTATTGTCAAATAAAAAGGCAGGTACAGTCAGAGAGGGGAAAGTACAGCTTATCAATGCCAATGAGATGTTTGTGAAGAGAAGAAAAGCATTGGGAAATAAGCGAAATGATATATCTGAGGAGGATATCGCTGAGATTACAAAGATATATGGTGATTTTAAAGCGAGTGAAATCAGCCAGATTTACGATAACGAGGATTTTGGTTATACAAAGATAACAGTAGAAAGACCGCTCCGTGATGACGAGGGAAATCTTGTTCTAAAAAAAGGTAAAAAACAGCCCGATAAAAATCTTCGAGATACAGAAAATGTACCTTTGAAAGAGGATATCAAAGAATATTTTGAGAGGGAAGTATTGCCATTTGCACCAGATGCATGGATTGATGAGAAAAAATCAAAGGTGGGATATGAGATTCCGTTTACAAGATATTTCTACAAGTATGAAGCACCAAGACCATCTGCAGAAATCATGACAGAGATTATGGATTTAGAGATAGAATTATCTGGAAGTCTTGAGGAGGTATTTGACCTATGAGAGAGATGAGAGATAGCGGAGTAGAATGGATTGGAGAGATACCAAAAGATTGGAATTGTTGTAAACAGAAATATAGATTTACACTTATAAATGGACGTGCATTTAAGGATAATGAATTCGAAGAAGATGGAACTTATAGAATTTTGAGGGTGGGCAATTTATTTTCAAATCCAGTTTGGTATTCGTCAAGTTTAGAATTGGAGCCTGATAAGTATTGTGAAAAGGGAGATTTGATTTATGCTTGGTCAATGTCATATGGACCATATATTTGGAATGAAGAAAAGGTGATTTATCATTATCACATTTGGAAAACTAAATTGGTTTCGGATATGGACAAGATGTTTTCATATTATTATTTGCAGGCACTTACAGAATCAATAAAATCGCAAACTCATGAGACTACAATGGGATTTGTAACAATGGGAATTATGAATAATTCCTATATTGCATATCCAAGAAATATAAAAGAGCAAAAAAAGATAAGCTTCGTGTGATGTTTGCGAGAATCAGTGTATCTATGCTTGAGCCGGATCTGGTAATCATGGATGAGTTTCAGAGATTTAAGTTTCTTTTGTCATCCGATGACAGTGAGCTTGGTATTCTTGCACACAGTTTCCTTAGTGGACATGATACAAGGGTACTTCTGTTGTCGGCTACACCATATAAATTGTATTCTACCCTTGAAGAGATAGATGAAAATCAGCTTGATGAGCATTATGCAGAGTTTTTTCAGGTTATGAACTTTCTTTTTGATGATGAAGTCAAAGACATTAAATTTAAGGAAGTGTGGAAGAATTATTCCCATGCTCTAAGTGAGTTGAAGGCAGGGGACAGTGCAATTATCCGTATGAAGGAGCTGGCAGAAAATGCCATGTATCAGGGAGTCAGCAGGACAGAGCGTATATCTGTCATGGATTCCGGTGATTATACGGATGACAGCAGCGTGAAGCATCATTTGCAAATAGATGAAAATGACATAAACTCCTATATACAGATGTCACGATTGTTGTCAAAAACGGATTCAAATCATTCTTTACCGGTAGATTATGCAAAGAGCTGTCCGTATCTTATGTCCTTTATGAAGAAATATAAGATTAAAGAGCAGATTGAAAAATATTATATAAAACATCCAGATGAATTTGGAAGTGAAAGAGAACAATGTCTCTTGTGGCTGAATCGCAATAAAATCAATAAATATGATGAACTGCCGAAAACCAATGCAAGGCTTGAGGCACTGAAAGAAAAAGCATTTACCGGCGGTGCAGAAAAATATCTGTGGATTCCTCCATCACTGCCATATTATGAGATGCAGGGAGCATATAAAAACAGCAAAGGCTTTTCAAAAATACTTGTATTTTCTGCATGGGAGATGGTTCCACGAATGATAGGTGCGCTTGTTTCCTATGAGGCGGAAAGACTTACAGTTGGAAAACTGGTACATCAGATAAAGAATCAGGATAAGAAGAATACGGGGTATTTTGCGGAAGGTTCGAGACGATACCCGGTGGCAAGGCTCAGGTTTAATGTTTCAAATGGAGAAGTAAGAGGCATGAGTCTGTTTGCACTGCTTTATCCTTCAAAGACACTTTCTGATATGTATTTACCGATTGAGTCATTGAATAATCATGAATCATTAGAAGTAATAGAGAAATCTGTACGGCTGAAACTGAAAGAGAAGCTTGCGATAATCGAAGAAAAGTATGGTGATTCGGGTAACAATAAGGAAGATGCCAGGTGGTATTATCTTGCACCGATGCTCATGGATGGAGTCATCTATGCAAAGCATTGGATAGAGGATATTGTGTGGGAAATGAATACAGACGAAGAGGATACAACATCTGAGGTCAGAAGCAGTTCAAAGGATAAGAGAAATAAGGGCTTTATTGCTCATATTGATAAGCTAAGAAGTTATTTGGATGCCCCGGAGGAGATTCATCTTGGAAGAAAGCCGGAGGATCTTCTGGAAACATTGGTAAATATGGTACTGGGTTCGCCAGCAATATGCATTTATCGTTCTAATGGAAGAAGCACAGCCAGAGCAACATCGCTTGCAAAGGTATTTGTCAATAATTTCAATTTGCCGGAGTCAACAGCTATCATTGATCTTGCTTATGGCAGATGCAGGGATGATAATTCCCATTGGCAGAATGTACTTAAATACTGTAAAGATGGCTGTTTTCAGGCAATGATTGATGAATATATCCATATGCTGAAAGAAACAGCAGGTTTTCAGTCGGATGGAAATCAGTATCAGATTGTGCATGACATGATGATGGATTCATTGAAGATACATACAGCCACCTATATCGCTGATACTTATCCTGATTTCAAAAAACGTATTAACGGAGCTGACAGGAAGAGTGATGGATGTCGAATAAGGTCGAGTTATGCAGTTGGATTTACAAAGGATGCAGGAGATAATTCCAAGGTAGTCATGCGTAAAGAAAATATCAGAAATGCCTTTAACTCACCAATGCGTCCATTTGTGCTCGCCACAACATCAATCGGACAGGAAGGATTGGATTTTCATAATTATTGTCGTGTGATTATGCACTGGAATCTTCCAAGTAATCCCATAGATGTAGGACGGATTTTGCGGACATTCAAAATAAAAAAGAATGTGGAGGTAACAGACAATGGCAAAATCATTATTTGAGGAACTGGGCGGCAAATACGAAAGGCAAGGGGATTATTTGATACCGTGCTTAACTGTACCCGCCGAAGAAGAACAGGCAATAGGCATCTGGGGGCAACGGCATTTAGATTATCTAAAACAGTACCGTAAAGTTACATACACCAATCTTCTTACAAGCGGCAGGCTAAACGCCTACCTTGCCGACATCAACAGACAGGCACAGGAACGCTTTGAAAGGCTCATAGAGGGTATGAAACAGGCACAGGGCATAACGGAACAGCTAAAGGCAGAAAACGCCTTAGAATGGACAGGATGCCTCAATAACATAAGGGCTTGTGCGAGGGAGATTGTGGAAAAGGAAATTATTTTTGCATAAACAGATGATTAGTGGCAGGGGGAAATCCTGCCGCTTTTTCTGCTTTAGTTTGTCAGCTTGACAAATAAAGGGTTAAGGAATATAATTAGATTCAGTATTATACAAGGAGTTAATAAATATGCGGCAAGGTATTCTTAAATAAAC
>NZ_QUIK01000049.1:418-1792 GCF_003480105.1 Clostridium sp. AM42-4 | reverse complement strand
GCTTAAAGCGGCTGAGAAGCACGTGACTTTAGTCATGTGAGGTTCACTTGATGCGAACTGCCTCCCTTACCGTTGACCGAGATATGACGATCTGCCAATGTGAGTACCGGAAGGAGGGCGAATAAGAATGAATATCTTACTTGATTTGTTTCTTACTTTTGCAAAGATTGGTTTGTTCACCTTTGGCGGTGGCTATGCCATGATTTCTATGATTGAAAACAACTGCGTGGAAAGAAAACAATGGATTACCCACGATGAAATGATGAATGTGACCGTCATTGCGGAGTCAACTCCCGGTCCTATTGCCATTAACTGTGCAACATTTACCGGATATAAGAAAGCCGGTTTTGTTGGTGCATTGGCAGCAACACTGGGCATAATTGTTCCGTCCTTTGTGGTTATCTATCTGATTTCCATGTTTCTGGATAACTTTTTGGCATTGACCATCATTGCCAACGCCTTCAAGGGTATCAAAATTGCAGTCGGAATTTTAATTTTGGATGCAGCGTTTACGATGATTAAGAAAATGCACAAGAAGAAACTGCCCAGAGCAATTATGATTTGCTCCGCTATTGTGATGCTCTGTATCAATATCTTCGCATGGAATTTCTCCTCGATCAGTCTGATGCTGATTGCGGCAGTTGTGAGTCTGACGATTTTTGTTCTGAACGGTGCACCCGATCAGAAAGGCGGTGCAAAGAAATGATTTATCTTGATCTGTTTCTCGGTTTCTTAAAAGTCGGATGCTTTGCCTTTGGCGGAGCCTACGGCGCAATTCCTTTGATTCGTGATGTAGTAATGTCTTACGGATGGCTGAGCGATGAAATGCTGACCTATATGATCGCTGTCAGCGAAAGCACACCCGGACCAATCATGGTTAACCTTGCTACTTATATTGGAAGCAGCCAAGCGGGCTTTCTTGGTGCCGTAATTGCAACATTGGCGGTTGTTCTTCCTTCGTTCCTGATTATCCTTTTGGTAACGGCCTTACTTAAAACCGCTTTGAAAAACAAGTATGTTCAAGCGGTTTTGCGTGGTCTGAAGCCCTGTGTGATCGGCATTGTTCTTGCAACGGGTATTTATATGGTCTTTGGAAACTGCTTTGGAGCGATTTCAGCAATCCAGATTAATTTGCAGGCAATCATCCTTACGGCAATTCTGGTTGCTTCGATGTTTGGGTATAGGCATTTTGCAAAGAAGAAGCTGTCGCCTATTCTTTTAATCGTATTATCCGCAATAGCGGGCATGGCAGTGTACGGAATATAGAATTAAGACAATACAGCGATAGCGATATGGACGCAGTGATGCAGATATGGCTTAATACGAATATTCAAGCACATCATTTCATACCGTCTATCGGCTGTTCTTTTTTTG
>NZ_QUIK01000049.1:0-408 GCF_003480105.1 Clostridium sp. AM42-4 | reverse complement strand
GAAGAATAGTTCGAGTATATATATCGGCTGTTTTTTTTGTTTTCAGGCGTTAAAACGGTAATGTTTTTCTTGTGTACAGTAGAGCGCTATAGTATAATAAAACCAGTTTTTTACATAAGTTTAAAAGCTATAATAAGGAAATCGGCAAACCAGATGAAAGTCTGGGACGCAAAGCTACAGGGCCTGTAAAATGGCAGCCAGTTGCATGAAATGATGTGCACTGTCTGTCTGACAGTGTTTTTTTGCGGTGTTATTTCATAGACGTAACAACAATGATTTTACCAGGAAAGAAAGAGGTAAAGTATGAAAAAGGCAAAACGTTGTCTGATAGCAGTGGTGTCAGGTGTACTTGTAGCAACTACTGTCTTGTCTGGATGTGGACAGTCAAAGAAAGAAGTATCTAAAAAC
>NZ_QUIK01000048.1:0-1891 GCF_003480105.1 Clostridium sp. AM42-4 | reverse complement strand
CACTGTTCAATCTTTCATTTTCAAGGTTCATGTTGTTGCTGTTCTCAACGGCAACGTTCAATATTTTAGCACGTTGTTTTCGCTTTGTCAACAACTTTTTTATTTTTCTTTTGGAAATCTTTTGATTTCCTGCCCCGTTCTCACGGGGCGAGGATTATAATATCAAACCCGTAAAGAAAAGTCAACTGTTTTTTTGCGTTTTTTTCAACTTTTTCATTTTTCTATATTGTTGCATTTTCTTGCATCTATTGAAAGCTTATTCTTACCACTGCCTGGAAGTCTTGCTGCAATCGTTTCTGCCTCGTTTTCTTTACCTGTCCCAAGTCCAGTTTTCTGCATTCACCTGCATGAGTTCCAGGTATTCCTGCTGCAACACATCCAGCAGGTAACGGACGGTTGTTTCTCCCACCGGGGTTTCCACTTCTTCCATGAAACAGCGCAGACACAACCTAGATCAGATACCCACTGATTTCTGTGCCATAATCAGACAGCCAGATCTTGACATCCTGTTTTCCCTGGTACTGCACCTCACAGGTTTCCACCTGCAGCTGCCGAAGTAAACTTGTCAGCTGCCACTGCCTTGCAATTTCAATTCCCGTATCTGCACTCAGTTCTGTCTGCTGGTCAATCTGGAGCAGTTCCTCCAGATCTTTTCCGATCTGCTCCTGAGTGGCATCCCAGAATGCGTGATTCAGCCAATAGATGATAATCCGGTTTTCCAACTCGGTCGGATCGGAAGCTTTACTGCCCGGTACGTACACACTTTTTCGTCTCTGCATGGTCATATCAGCCGGTACCTGCTGTGACTGCACCGGAGACTCCGACTGATTTCCTGCGCGGATCGGACTGCCAATTGTTTTTCGCCGTATCGTCTGATTATCATTCATAGTATGATATCGAATCCTTTCGCTTTATTCAGGTAACAATGTTATATAAAATTTCCATCATAGAACGGAATAGACCGTCTCAACTGCCTGTTGTTTTTCCACATCGATTGTGCCATATGTATTCAGACGCAGCTTTGGAATGACTGGAAGACTTACAAAACCAAGCGTCATAAACGGATCAATTTCCTCATGAATCCCCAATTCCCGAAGGAGCTGCTTCATAGTCTCCAGCCTCCGGTCTACTTCTTCTACCGGAAGATCTGACATAAGCCCTGCAATGGGAAGCGGCAGATCCATTAACACCTTCCCATCTACTGCAATTGCAAGACCACCTTCATTTTCAATGACCCGGTTGCCTGCTGCCGCCATATCTTCATCCGTCACGCCTGCAATCACCAGATTATGGTCTTCATCCCATACCATGTTTTCTTTGGAATAAGTTTCTATTTCATCCGAATTTGTGTTGTCTGCTCTATGCCCCGCTTTCCCTTCTGCGTCATCTCCATGTTCCGACACCATCCTGCCATGTTCTGCCACCAGAACTCCGCCCTTATAAACCTGCAGAACCTGCAAATCTGTTAAGTCATTCACAATAACCAGGTCGGCGCGATATCCGGGTGTAACCGCACCGCGTTTTTTCAATCCAAAATATTCTGCCGTGCGAAGACTTCCCATTTTGATCGCACGGATCGGATCTGCCCCCAGTCTGACTGCTTCCCGAATAATGCTGTCAATATGTCCGCCACGAATCAGATCGCCAGGATGCTTATCATCGGTTACCAGCATGCACCGCTGGTCATACGGTGCCTCAAACAAAAAAAGCGGAAACCCTTGTAAATCAAAGGTTTCCACTCTTTTAAAAAGAGCTGCTGACGGGAATCGGACCCGTGACCTCCGCACTACCAATGCGACGCTCTACCGACTGAGCCACAGCAGCATTATGCAATTTTCATTGCAAGAGCGCGAGACGGGACTCGAACCCGCGACCCCGACCTTGGCAAGGT
>NZ_QUIK01000047.1:0-1891 GCF_003480105.1 Clostridium sp. AM42-4 | reverse complement strand
AAGGGGCTGTCGCACTAACGTGCGGCAGCTCATTTTATATATCCAACACAAAACGCCGAGCTTCGAAAAGCCCGGCGTTCGTGGTATAATCAGTTTATGCGACTAAACAAAATAATACAGAGGGATTATACCTCATTTTCGCTGTATTATCAAATCAAACTTCCGCTGGATTTAGAGATTTCTATTCCATCTGATGATCCAGTTCGTCTGGTAAGTGCCTTTGTGGAGGAAATGGACCTTTCTGAACTATATAAAACTTATGGCAGGATCAGAAAAAATCAGGCAACGCCGCGTCAGATGCTGAAACTCGTTATCTATGCAGCAATGAATCGAATCTACTCAAGTCGAGATATCCGAAAAGCATGTAAACGGGATATCAACTTTATGTATCTCCTTGAAGGAATGCCTGCTCCTGATCATGCAACGATTGCGCGTTTTATCTCCCTGCATTTTTCTGCCTGCGCAAAGGTTCTGCTTGCCCAAATGTCAGATCTGCTCTATCTTCTTGGTGAGATTTCGGGAAAGACCATTTTTATTGATGGCACCAAGATTGAATCGGCAGCCAATAAATATACATTTGTATGGAAACGGGCTATTACGAAAAATCAGGCCCGGTTATACACAAAACTAACTTCTTTTGTGGCTGAATGCGAAGAACTCTATGGAATCAGGACCGTATACCATGACCAGATATCCATCCACACATTAAAACGGTTAAAAAAGCAGTTGTGCCGCGTCAAAGTACAGGAGGGAATTGTGTTCGTGCATGGAATTGGACGTAGAAAAACACAGTTGCAGAAATCCCTGGAACAGCTGGATCAATATCTGGAGAAACTAAAGGAATATACGAAAAAACTGTATACGCTTGGAGATAGAAACAGTTATTCCAAAACAGACCCGGATGCGACCTTCATGAGAATGAAAGAAGATGCGATGCTGAATGGACAGTTAAAACCTGCTTATAACATCCAGCACGGAGTGGACTCTGAATACATCACATGGATTGATATTAGCCCGCGTCCAACCGATACATGCACCCTGATCCCTTTTTTGAAAGATATGGAGAGTCACTTAGGATTTAAATATTCAGAAATCGTTGCAGATGCCGGATATGAAAGTGAAGAAAACTATCTTTTCATTGAGGGAAACGGACAGACCGCCTATATAAAGCCGCAGAACTATGAGATTTCGAAAACCCGAAAATACAAAAAAGACATCAGCAGAAGAGAAAACATGGAGTATCACGCAGACAGAGACAGCTATATCTGTCGGAATGGAAGGGAACTGACTGTTACAAATGAACGCAGAAGTAAAACAGCCAGCGGATATGTCAGTGTAAAAACTTATTACAGAAGTCCAGACTGTACCGGCTGTCCTTATAAAACGGAATGTATCAAGGGAAACAACTGCAAAACACCTATGGAAAAACGTAATAAAGTGCTGATGGTCTCGAAGACGATGAGTCAAAAACGTGCAGAAGATCTGGAACGGATCACAAGTGAGTATGGAACGATGCTCCGTATGAATCGCAGTATTCAGGCCGAAGGTTCATTTGCTGATGTAAAGGAAGACATGAATTTTCGAAGATATCTGTACCGAGGAAAAGCAAATGCACTGGCAGAGAGCATCCTTTTGGCGATGGGACGAAATATCAATAAGCTTCATTGCAAGATTCAGACCGGAAGAACGGGGAGTCATCTTTTTTCATTAAAGACAGCATAGATTTTAATGGTTGAAAACAAAACAGTTTGAAATCAGGCATGCCGAAAGGGATGTCTGGGAATGAACTGTGTTTATAAGGGATGGGGGCGAAATCACAACCGATTTCGCCCCCATTTGGGCATAAAGCAGGGCTGCCGCCCAGCAAAAAATATTTGCTAGTGCGACAGCC
>NZ_QUIK01000046.1:901-1911 GCF_003480105.1 Clostridium sp. AM42-4 | reverse complement strand
CAGGAGCTTTTCCAACTCCTGAGTGACAGAAACCCGTACCGAGCCGCCCGGCCGGTTGTACTTGACAGCATTCTCCGTCAAGTTGAAGATCAGCCGGTAGATCAGTGCATCGCTGCCGGTCATAATGCCGTCGCCCTCCGCCGTCAGCGTGACGCCGCGCTTATCTGAGAGCGGCGCAAGATCTGTGAAGATCTCCTCGATCATGGGAGCGAGCTGGATCCGCTCGTTCCGCGCCACCTGCCGCAGATTGCTCATCTCCAGCAGTGTCCTGGTCATCTGTATCAGTCGTTCCGTCTGCTCACGCAAAAGTGTAAGGAACTCCGCCGTCTCCGGTCGCACGTCAGGATGCTCCGCGGAAAACAGCTCCAACTGCGCCTGCATTAGTGCCAGTGGCGTGCGCAGCTCGTGGGCGGCGTTGCCGGTGAACTGCCGCTGGGCGGAAAAGGCGTTGTTCAGCCGCTCCAGCATCTGGTTGAACGAGCGGCTCAGCTGCCGGAACTCCGAAATAGCGTCTTCATCGATCCTCATATCGGCAAGATTGTTCAGCTGCACCTGCTCCACCTGCGAGGTAAAGCTGTGCAGGGGCTTGAGAGCACGTCCGCTGACGAAATAGGCGAGGATGCCGCTGAGCAGCGTTACCGCCGCCGTGATATACCAGTTGGTGGTGCGGAAGCGCCCCTGCACCCCATCGACGACGATGATCAACTCCTCGTTGGGCGTTATGAGCTGCGGGTCAAAGCGCGCCGCTCCGCCATCATTCAGGATCACCGTGCCGCCGTCTTGTAAACTGTCCGCAATGGTGTCCATATAGTACACACCGGAGGAGCACAGCAGCAAATTCATGGCCACGCAGGTGATGCCGATGAGCAGAACGGACATCAGCGTGATGCGCCACTGCAGGGAAAACCGCTTCATTCCTCCTCGCCTCCCATCAGATAGCCCTCGCCGATGCGGTTGCGGATGGGGTCATAGCCCAGCACGGCGCGGAGCTTTTTGCGCAGGGCGGAGAT
>NZ_QUIK01000046.1:0-891 GCF_003480105.1 Clostridium sp. AM42-4 | reverse complement strand
CGGCGCGGAGCTTTTTGCGCAGGGCGGAGATGTGGACGCGAATGGAATTGCTGAAGCTGTCCACGCTATTGTCCCAAACGTGATCCATCAGCTCCTCCTGACTTACTGGCCTTCCTTGATGTACCATCAGGTATTCCAGGATTCCCGTTTCCTTCCGGGTGAGCGTCAGCGTCTGCCCGTTGACGGTGGCGGTACGGGAGCGGGTGTCAAAGGTCAGGCCTCCGCAGCTTAGCAGCACATCCTGCTGGGTGAACTGCCGCAATGTCAGGCTGCGGATGCGGGCCTCCAGCTCCGCCAAGTGGAAGGGCTTCGCCAGATAGTCGTTCGCCCCGGCATCCAGCCCCTGCACCTTGTCCTCCACTTCGCTGCGGGCGGAGAGGATCAGCACCCGCGTCTCCCGGTCGGTCTGCCGCAGGGTGCGCAGCACCGTCATGCCGTCCTTTTTCGGCAGATTCAGATCAAGAAGCACCAGATCGTATCGTTCCACGCCCAGAAGCGCCAGCGCCTTTTCGCCGTCATAGCAGTAGTCCACGCTATAGGCCAGCCGCCGCAGGCTGCGAACGATGGTCTCGCACAGGGCGCGTTCATCTTCAATTACTAAAAGGTGCATGAGAGCCCTCCTTTTTATTTCTTCGTTTTTGTGTTGCTTTCATTATAGCAAAAACAGATAAGGTTTGCGTTAAGTTTTCGTTCTTAACAGAGACTTTAACTCTCCCGCGCTATGATGGGGGCAGAAAATCGGAAAGGGTGATGAAAAATGAGCTACGGGAAAAAGGCCGCGGCGCAGATCGTGCTGCTGATGGCCGGAGCCGCCATGCTGTGCTTTGGTGTCTGGCGGGGCGAGGCGGCGACAGTGCTGAGCAAAGCAATCAAATTATGTCTGGAGTGTGT
>NZ_QUIK01000045.1:0-2060 GCF_003480105.1 Clostridium sp. AM42-4 | reverse complement strand
GTGAACCTCACATGACTAAAGTCACGTGCTTCTCAGCCGCTTTAAGCGACAAGACTAAATATCGGCGGATACGCCTGTAACTTAGAACAGCGCAACTATGCGCAATGTCCATGCCGGATACGGCAGGTTTCCACATTACAGGTAGTCCACTGAATATCTGCCCGCATTCATGCGGATTTAGAGTCTGCCAATACATCGTGCAACACTCTCAAATCTGCATAAACACATGAGGTTCTACGCTTTATTGAAGGAACTTTTGCCTCCAGTAAAGACCTTTCCGTTTCCGGGAAGGGTTTTAATAATTCTCTGATAAAATATCTTGCTCCAATATTATAGGATGCAGATAAATCACAGTTGTATGTTTTCCCATTTTTGAATACACACAAGCTGTGATTCTTTTTGCTTCGCTCTACCATACCACTTCCATCATAAGCAAGCCTACTGGTATTGTAGGCACAGACCCTCGCCAGTCTCATTCCATGTCTGTGAGCCTGATGCTCGCATATATTCTGAATATCCCGTTTTCTCCACATATGAAGCTGCTGACGCTTCTTTCCAGAAATAAACCCATTTATCTCTAAGTACTCAAAAACCAGTACATCTGCCTGATATTCCCCCGCATAGGTTACGATTGCATTTGCGATTTTCCTGGATAATTCCATGTTCAGTCTTTTAGCATAGGTCCATCTTCTCTTTATCTGCCCGGAACCATGTTCTCTTTGAAATCTGCGAATTCTGCCCAAAACATGGTACAGCCGGTCTTTGTCACTGGGGAAATCTATAAATTTTCGTCCCAGAATAGTTCCGTCTGAACGCATGATTGTGCAAACCGCATCCGTATTGATTCCCAGATCTATGCTACAAATGATTTGCTCATTTACAGCATGCTTCGTCAATATCACATCCTCCGTATAAGAAAATCTCAGAAAATATTTTTGATGCTTCTTCTCCAGAACTGGGGCCATAGCGCAAACTCCTGACCAATGTTTTCTCAGATATTCCATATCTGTATGCAGCAGAGAAACGCGAAACCATTTCCAGTCATAACCATCATATAATTTCAGATATGCAATATCTTCCCCTGACTCGCTCGGTTTGTACATGACATCTCTGTAAAATACCGGCATCGCATGATTTTCATATACGAGCTTCGGCTTCCCTGATAAATCGCCGTTTTCCCATAATTTCATTCGTGTTTTATAAGAAGATACACTTCCAAGTGCATGCTGAATCGCTGCGCGCCTCAAGTAAGATGGCATTTTAACAAAGCGCTGATCAAAATCAAATCTGGCCACATTTTTCTTTGTATTATGTACAAGATGTTCCGCTTCATTAAACCGCTTTTGGGCATTCTCAATTTCTGAAAGTTCTTCCCATACTTCATGATAAACTTTAGTCAGATAAGAAACTGCCTGACGATAAATCCTCAGTGTATGGTGAAGGGGAATATTCTGTTTTTTAATTTCTACACCATAACTGGATACCGTCTTCATAAGATTTTCCTACTTTCGCTTTTCTTTCTCCTTCTGCCCTTCTATGTACGACAAAACCTGTTCTTTACTGCGCTCACTCACTGTCACTACACAATAGGAAGGATTCCAAAGGTGTCCACCCCACAACTGCTGTTTTAATTCCGGATGTGAAAGAAATAACTGTCTGGCAATATTTCCTTTCATGATTTTAATCATGTCAGAAATAAAGAACTGTGGGCGACAATCCACAAGCAGATGAATGTGATCCGGCATTACCTCCATAGCCAAAATCTGAAAGTGATACTCTTCCGCCAATCCTTGTAATATTTCTTTGCATTCCACATCGATTCCATTTGCTAAAACTTTTTTACGGTATTTTGTACACTATACCAAATGATACTGTAAAGAATAAACATAACCTCTACCATACGAAAGACTATTTTCCTTAATATTAAATATATTATTATCCATATTTATAGTATACCATATGTATTGCCAAGATGCAAATGTATGTTCGATTTTTATTTATATTTTTTGTACGCCTAACTCATCACTAAAGTAACGAGAATGCGGCGTGCATTTTTTCAA
>NZ_QUIK01000044.1:1576-2108 GCF_003480105.1 Clostridium sp. AM42-4 | reverse complement strand
ACTTGGAATGGCGATTACTAAGAATCTGGTTGAGGCAATGGGAGGTAGCATTGACGTGGACAGTGAATTGGGACAGGGAAGCTGTTTTGAAGTTCTCTTGGATCTGAAAATTGCAGAGGATAGAACGGCTGCTCTGGCGGCACAAGAAGAAACAGATGAGCAGGATGGGAATATCCTTCAAGGAATGAGGTTCCTGTGTGCAGAGGATAATGAACTGAATGCGGAGATCCTGACGGAACTGTTAAAGATTGAAGGTGCGGAATGTATCATCTGTGAAAATGGTGAAGAGATTTTGAAAGCATTTGAACAGTCTGCCCCAGGTGATTATGACATGATCCTGATGGACATACAGATGCCTGTTATGAATGGTTATGAGGCAACGAAAGCAATCCGCAGAAGCTCCCATGAACTGGCACAGACGATTCCGATCATTGCCATGACTGCGAATGCATTTTCAGAAGATATTCAGCATTCCCTTGCGGCTGGCATGAATGCACATGTTTCAAAACCGGTTGAGATGAAGGTGCTGGAA
>NZ_QUIK01000044.1:659-1566 GCF_003480105.1 Clostridium sp. AM42-4 | reverse complement strand
ATTCAGCATTCCCTTGCGGCTGGCATGAATGCACATGTTTCAAAACCGGTTGAGATGAAGGTGCTGGAAAAGACGATCAGAAGCATAAAATCTGGTGGGGGGGGGGTACCGAACCGCAGGTCACTGTACAGTGACGAATGGAAAGTAACCGGATATAGAAGAATCAAAAAGGATAGTTAGGGATAGACAGAAAATGAAAGGAAAAAGAGTAATTGCAGGCATTCTGCTTGCGGGAATTTTAGCAGTCACCCTGGCAGGGTGTAAAAACACAGATAACACGAAAGAAGAAACCGAAAAGCCTGTTATTACCCTCGGCAGTGACAACTATCCACCATACAATTATCTGAATGAGGATGGTGTACCGACGGGAATCGATGTAGAACTGGCTACAGAAGCTTTCAAAAGAATGGGATATCAGGTGGACGTTGTCCAGATCAACTGGGAGAAGAAAAAAGAACTGGTGGAGAGCGGAGAGATTGACTGTATCATGGGCTGCTTTTCCATGGAAGGGCGTCTTGATGATTACCGCTGGGCGGGACCATACATAGCAAGCCGTCAGGTGGTTGCTGTAAATGAGAATAGTAATATCTATAAACTGAGTGACCTGGAGGGAAAGAACCTGGCTGTTCAGTCAACAACCAAACCGGAAGGTATCTTTCTGAATCGGACGGATGAAAGAATCCCAAAACTGGGCAATCTGATCAGCCTGGGACACAGGGAGCTGATCTATACATTTCTGGGAAAAGGATATGTAGATGCAGTTGCAGCACACGAGGAATCTATTGTTCAGTATATGAAGGATTATGATGCAAGCTTCCGTATTCTGGAAGAGCCTCTGATGATCACCGGAATAGGTGTCGCTTTTGCAAAAGATGATGACAGAGGAATCTGTGAGCAGATGAGCCAG